>JAISIP010000079.1 GCA_031261965.1 Victivallales bacterium
GACCACCAAAAACGGGGTGGAATGACGATCGGCCTCTTGTCTGATAAGAAGCCAGTCTTCCTTTTTGTAATAGTCCAGAACGTCAATCCGCATTGTTTTTCTTTGACCTTTCTTAATCCCTGATCCTCAAAACGTTCATTCCGAATCGCCGCTTTTATGCGGGGGCGACTCGGTATGGTTATATAACCACGATCAGACGAAAATCGGAGGAGCGACTCGACTGTTCCGATTTTTGACACTCGTAAAAAGTAACTCCATTCTCATGAAATTCAACTTTAAAAAATAAAAAACCGTTGATTTTTGCGAAAAGGAAATCGCACCAACGGCACATTTACTGTTTTTAGAGATACCCTTTAATCAGTTGCGTATCGCTCCATAAGGTTGTAACTCCCAAGACGCGGGGGAATTTTGCGGAATCGGGCTGACTCCCAGTCTCTCGTGCTCCGTACACCCAGAAACGATACAGCAAAACACCGCCGCAAAAACAGCGACGGCGAGCTTTGACCAAAGCTTCCTCATTTTGCGTTGAACATGGTATGGAAGAGGTTGTACTCTTGAATTTCCAACACTTGAAAAGCCACAGTGGCTCCCATAGCGAGGAAAGTCAGTACAATTACAACTGTGAAAAATTTTGAATTGAACACTTGCGTATCCTCTTAGGCTATGTGGTTAGTTGAGCTCAAACCAGACTTTGTCGCCGACTTTGACTTTGCCGTTCTGGTCACCAAAGGGTTCGGCGATCGAGCAAGTTTTGTCAACTTTGGTGATTTTTATTTTGGTGATGAATTCCGAGGTCGGAATATCGAGGTCTCCGCGGGAGACGACCATTTCCAGACCCGGTGCCATTTCGATATTGATGTTGCCGACCCTTTCTCCGAGCGGTTGCGGAACGGTGGAATCAGTGCCGAGGTCGATCGCGATATAGCCGTATTTGGAACTCACGTCCGCAACCCGACCGACCGCCATCTTGCGTGCTTCGACCGATCCCGCCTTCCAGGGCATGGGAATTGGCACATCATCGGCAAGACCGAGTACATCGCGCAGGCTCTCAAGCTGGAAGCTTTTGTCGTCAAGCGTCTTTTTGGTGGAAGCAAGCTGATTGTTGACCGTCCCGAGTTGGTTCTTTTGCCGCTGGATCTCTTGATTGCGATTCGCAATGGTGCGGTTAGCTTCGTCCAACTGCGATTTGAGTGTGCTGACCACGGCTTTAATTTTAGTGAGACTGCCGGCGAAATAGTTGCCGGAGAAATCCAAATTACCTTGACCGCCGCCTTGTTTATACAGTGTATTGAGCGCGGCCTCAAACTCCCGGCGTTCATTGCCGTATTGTTTTAAACGGTTGGTGAAGTCATTTAACGTAGCCTGATCGGCGGCCTGAAGTTTTTTGGAGTCGAGCGAGAGTTTCAGGCTGTCTCGGGCGGCGTTCACCATTCGCTCCACAATTTTGTTGCGCTTGCCGACCAAGTCGCCGGCACCGTTGACCACATCGTCTTTGGCGGTGGAATAGGTCGTCATATCAGACAGTGACTGATTTGACGGGACATCTTTCATTTCAACAATCGAGGCGATGTTGCGCAGCGAGGCAACCAATTCGTCGCGTTGTTTGGTCAAATCCCGGCTCTGAGCGGTCAATTTGGCGAGCCGCTGATCCAGCTCGGCGTACTTTTCGTGCGACAAGGTTTCGGTGGTCAATTCTTCGCCAACTTTTGTGCCGCTGCCTTTGTCCATTTCGGTCGCGCTTTGATTGATCGTAGAGGCCAATTTTCGCCAGCCTTCGATCATTTCGCCGCGTTTCTCGAATAAGAAATACGAAAATACGGCGCTGGCGATCGCAAGCAGGAGAATCAGGACACTTAGTATAACGTTGACTACTTTCATCGGGGCATCTCCCAATTAGTTTGGTTAAAAATTAAAAATTTAAATTCGATTGACAAATAAAAAGCACACCGCAACAGTGACGCTTGTGAACATTAGCACCGCAAAAATACATTTTCAAATGCCGAAAAGCATTGAGAAGGAAAAATAATCGATTTTTTTGAAAAAAACTGCATTTTGCGTCATAAACAACATCATTTTAAAGCAAAAATTTAACCCCCTCGATTTGGGCGAAATTTGCGCTTAGCGTGTCCAAGGTTTTTCGGTCTTGGAGCGTTGTTGCAACTTTCAACGTGACAAAGCGACCGCTGCCGGAGCGATTCCCGGCGTGAACGTCAGTGTCAAGCTGATGTTTTTTCAGGCATGATTTAATCTCGGTTTTGACTGCGCCTTCCCGATCGGATTCGACGACGATTCGGAACTCCCAGTCTACTGGAAATTTTAACTCTTTTCCTCTGATTTTCAGCGGGGAACTGCTCATTTGCCGCATCCTGTTTTTTGGCCCCGCCCGTGGTGAAAGCTTTGGCACTGGACGCAAATGCCGTGGCGGGGGCAAGTTGAGTTTGGGCACGGACAGCTTGGATTCTTCTTTTCGCTCATTTGTCTCTCTCTTCCCAATATGGTGAAATGGCGCGCAGCCGCTCAATCACCGGCGGCAATGCTTCAATGACAAAATCGATCTCGTCGGCGGAATTGTACTTCGAGAGGCTGAAACGGATCGTGCCGTGAGCCGCCGTATAAGGCAGATTCATTGCACGCAACACATGCGAGGGTTCAAGACTCCCGGTGGTACACGCCGAGCCGCTTGACGCGCAAATATTCATCATATCAAGCAACATAAGAATGGATTCACCCTCGATGTATTCAAAACTGATCGAGGCGGTGTTCGGCAATCTATTTGCCAAATCGCCGTTGATGCGAACATGGCTGATACGTTCCCGGACTCCCGCTTCAAGACGGTCGCGCAATTTGGCAAGTTGCACGCTTTCAAGTGCGAGATTGCGTTTAGATAGTTCGCACGCCTTTCCGAACCCGATCAGCGAGGCGACGTTTTCGGTGCCGCCGCGCCGTCCTTTTTCCTGATGTCCGCCGAAAATCAACGGTTTAAAGCGCGTGCCGCGTCGGACGAAGAGTGCGCCGACCCCCTTTGGGGCGTGCAATTTATGCCCGGAGATAGTCAAAAAATCAATTTCGCTGTTTTCGAGGTTGATCGGCACTTTGCCGGCGGCTTGCACCGCGTCGGAGTGAAACAATGCGCCGTTGGCATGTGCCATTTTTGCGACGGTCTCCACCGGGAAAATCGTGCCGGTCTCATTGTTAGCCCACATTATTGAGACCACCGCCACGGAGTTGTCGATCGCCCGCTCGGCGTAATTTAAGTCAAGTCGCCCGTGTTCGTCCACCGGGATGTATTCGATTTCGTATCCGCGATGTGAAAGCTCCTTGCAATAGGTCAATACTCCCGGATGCTCCACAGCGGATGTGACGATCTTATTTCGCCCCGGGCGGGCGTTTACTGCGGCATTGATCGCGGCGTTGTCGCTTTCGCTGCCGCAGCTGGTGAAGATAATTTCGGTCGCGTTGCCGTCTTTGTCGCGAAAGGATGAGCCGAGTAATTCCGCAACTTGCCGCCGGGCGTTTTCAATATCGGCACTGACGCTGCCGCCGAAGCGGTGAATACTCGACGGGTTGCCGTAGCGTTCACAGAGAAACGGACGCATCGCCTCGAACACTTCGGCGTCGACGGCGGTCGTGGCGTTATTGTCCAAATATATAATTTTGTCACTGTTCATGATGTATGGAATCCTTGATCTTAGCTTTACGCCTTTAAAATAAACCATATTTTTTGAAAAAGTCAATCTTTTTTGTCAATTTAATGATATATTATGGAGCTGAGCGATTAGCTCTGGAGTTAGAAGTAGCGCAAAAGGGATATTGGCACATGGTTTATCTGGACTGGGCGGCGGCGGCGCGACCGCGATGCGAAACAATCGAATATTACAATTCGCTCTTGAGCAGGAATTTTGCCAATCAGGAATCGGCGCATCGTCTCGGCTATGAGGCGCGTAAGGAACTTGACTCCGCGGCGGCGCGGTTGTCAATGGCGTTGTTCGGGAATGACAATTACGCCGTGATTTGGGGAACGAGCGGCACCGAGTTGTTTCGGCTCATAGCCGATTCCCCTTTGGCAGCTGACAAAAAAGTGGTGACTTCGCTATTGGAGCACCCGGCACTTATGGCGAATTTGCGTCGAACGGCACGCGACGCGAAGTTTTTGGCGGCGAAGTCGGACGGCGAACTTATTCCCGTTAAATCCGAGGCGGACCTTGTCGCGTTTCACCTAATTCAAAGCGAGCTTGGGCGGATTCAAGTGCCGGAAAAGCTTTTTGATCAATACCCCAAGGCAATTAAAATACTTGACGCGATTCAAGCTGCCGGACGGTTGCCTTTGACCGATCATGTGGCGGATATTGTCGCAATTTCCGGGCATAAGTTCGGCTCGCCGGGAGGAGGAGCGGCGTTACTGGTCGATAAACGATCTGTTTGCGCTAAAGTGCTGACGGAGTTCTCCAAAAACTACCGGCAGGTGGATTATCTGATCGGTCGCCCCGAAGTTCCCGCGTTGCTTGCTCTGGTGTTCGCCGCCGAATTGAGTTGTCGCGATATGGGTGAATCGCTGGGGCGTGTCAGAGAGCTGAACCGATTTTTAAGGCGGGAACTCACTAATCTTGACCTGCCCGGCGGGAAAAAGATTTTTTGCACGATTCCGGAAGAGCTGTCTTCACCTTATATTTTGCATGTGATGTTGCCCGGAATTGAATCCGGCGTGATAGTTCGTATGCTCTCGGAATCGGGAGTCATGGTCGCAGCCGGCAGTGCCTGTTCGTCGGAGAGTCGCAAGCCGTCGGCGGCGTTACTCGCCATCGGCTGCAAAAAAGCCGATGCCTGGTCGGGACTGCGGATCAGTCTGGGGCAGGACTCTTCACTCAACGACGCTAAAAAGTTGCTTGAAGCATTGCGAAATGTGTTGAAAAACTGGTGATTGCACGCTATGTTACAACGAAACTTGTCACTTATAAGGAGTAAAGCCATGCGTCAAATCGCTTTTTCGATCACCGTAGGGTTGTTTTGTGCCGCAACGGTTGTTTTTGCCGCTCCGCAAACACTGGTAATTACCAAAAGTGTCAGAGCCAACCCGACGCTCTATTTTGCCGGAGTTCCCGGTGATGCCGAGTTGACCAAGGCGATGACCTCGTTTTTGGCTGCCTGCGGCTGGTTCGACTTGACCAGAGACTCCAAGGCGGAATATGTCCTGACCGGCAGTCGAAACGGCAACCGCGTTGCTTTTACGATGACTACCGGGGGAGCCCCGGCGGGAAGTTGGGCGGTCGATTTGAACGGAAGCGTGCGACAGGTGGCGCAACGGACGGTGGACTCGATTATTCAGCAAAACTTTAAAGAACTCAAAGTCAAGAATTTTTGCTCCACAAAGATCGCTTTTTGCGCCCAAACCGCCCCCGGTGTCAAGAATATTTACGCTTGTGACATCGACGGCGATGATGTTCAGCAAATTACCAACTACAACGCACTTTGCGTCGAACCGTGTTGGTTTCCCGGCGGTAAATCCATAGGTTACTCCAAGTACGGCCGTACCGGCATGGACGTGGTCGAAACCGTGTTGAATCCCAAGCGCAGCCGTGTATTGACCTCGTTTCGCGGCATCAACAGCGGCGCGGCGATCAGCCCGAACGGTCGCGAGCTTGCCGTGATCCTAAGCCCGGATCACACGGTGGATCTTTACATTATGCCGGTCGGGAGGCGTGCCATGCGGCGATTGACCAACAATATCGCGGTGGAGGCCTCGCCGTGCTGGAGTCCAGACGGACGCGAAATCGCCTTTGTCAGTGACGAAACCGGAATGCCGAAGATTCATGTTATCTCGGTTGACCGCAAGAATCACCGGGTATTGAAGTCACTTGGCTCGGACGCGGTCACTCCGGATTGGTCGAGCGACAACAAAATAGTTTACGCCACTAAAGTCAACGGAAATTACACGCTTGCGGTGTACGATATGAAAACCGGGAAATCCACCCGTATTACCGAAGAACCCGGCAACTGGGAGTCACCGGCGTGGGCGGCGGACAATCGGCAGGTGGTGTGCAAACGCTCCGACGGGCGGCGTTCGGCACTTTATGTGGTGGACAGTTGGACGGGGAAATCCCGGTTGCTGGTCTCCACCCCCTACAACCTCTCCATGCCGGCGTGGTCGCGAGCCGGGAGTCGTTGAATATGCCCGACACCGATTACCTCGATAAACTTTCGATGTTTGGGATCAAACCGGGGCTGGAAGCTACTGCGGAGCTGTTGCATCGGGTGGGAAATCCCGAGCGTGAACTTGGCTTTATTCATATTGCCGGAACCAACGGCAAGGGTTCGACCGGGGCGATGTTGGAGTGCATGTTGCGCGGAGCCGGGTTCACTACCGGGTTTTATTCCTCGCCCCATTTGATTGATATACGCGAAAGGTTTCGGGTTAACGGCATGGCGGTGTCGGATGAAGATTACCTCGCGCTTTCGGCGGAGTTGGCTTTCGCCGCCCGCGCCGAATCCGATACGGGCAAAAGCCATACATTTACCTATTTTGAATTTACCACGGTGCTTGCAGCGATGATTTTTGCCCGTGCCGGGGTTGATATTGTAATTTGGGAGACCGGCATGGGGGGGCGGCTTGACGCGACCAACGTGGTTCGTCCGATAGCTTCGGTCATAACCGGAATCGCACTTGATCATCAGGCGCATTTGGGCAACACGCTTAGTGAGATTGCTCAAGAAAAAGCCGGAATCATCAAGCCCGAAATCCCGGTTTTTATCGGCGAAATGCCTCAGGAGGTACATTCACTTATTGTGGAACAGGCACATAAGTTAAATTGCCAATATTACGATTTATCGCCGGAAATCGCCGGAGAAGTTGCGCATCGCACTTTGAATGGAAGAACAGTGCAGGAGTTTGAATACAATGATCGAAAGATTACTTTGCCTCTGATCGGCGGTATGCAACGGCGCAATTTCCGTCTCGCGGCCAAGGTGATTGAGCAACTTGCACCTAAGCTGGGTATAGATATTGATTTGGCGTTTGACGCGTTGCCGCATTGTCGCTGGCCGGGGCGTTGTCAGCAAGTGAACGAGCGTTTGATTGTCGATGGCGGTCATAATCCGGACGGGGCAGAGGCACTGTCTGAAGCGTTGCTTGAGACGTTTCCAAACGAGAAAATCACCGTGATTTTTGCCGGATTCAAGGACAAAGACATAAGAGGCAATTTGCAGATTTTCAGCAAAATCGCGGCGGAATTCGTCTTTGTTCCGCTCCGGGAATCCGATCGCCCAAGTTACAACGGATTGGAGTTGGTTGAATTGGCGAAAAGCTCTGGTGTAACGTTAAAGTGTTCGGCAACGCCTGATTTGGCGTCGGCACTGAAAGAGGCGTATGCCGGTTCTGAACGCAAGGTTCTGGTGGCGGGTTCGCTCTATTTGGCAGGGGATGCTCTGAAAGCGACCGTTGACCCTTTTGGGGTACTTAATTTGGTTTAAAACAGGGTATCTCTAAAAACTATCTTGTGTAAAAAAATCGACAGAGTCGCAATTTTTAGCCAAGTTTCCGGTTTTTAGAGGTAGCTATCAGTATTTGTAATATAGATTGGAATATAACATGGCAGATGATTCAACAATTTCGGTTACAGGGATCGGGCAAGCACAATCCGGGCGGACGATTCCGCTTTTTTTAACTCGCGACCCGGTTATTTTTCCGTTCAGCCTCACCCCGTTGGTAGTCTCGGAGGAGAATCTCCCGGCATTGCGTCTGGCGATGGAGGATGAGCGGTTGTTGGCGATTTTTCCGGAGTCGCCCAACGAAGAGGAGTTGAGCGTTTTGCCAATGCCAATTTCGTTGCAATATTTCGATTTTCGCGAAAAGCGCCGCAACGGGGTCGGCACTCTGGTGCGGGTGGTCAAAGAGTTGAATTTCCCGGACGGCTCGGTGCGGATACTCGTCCGCGGACTGAAGCGAATCTTTTGCCGGGGAATTGAGTCGGTCAACGCGGTGACGTCGGCGCGGATTCTAATCTACTCCGAGCCGCCGGAGGAGAATCTCGATACCGAAAACAAGGCGCGGCAAAAGGGTGCGATCGCGACTTTCCAGGAGCTGGCGAGTTCGTTGCCGGGTTTGCCCGATGAGTTGCAAGTTGCTGTATGCAATGCGGAGTCTCCCAGTCGTCTCGCCGATCTGATTGCCGACGCACTCAATATCAGTTATTCCGAAAAGATCCTTTTGCTTTCGACCGTTGAAGTGCGTAAACGGCTTGAGATTTTGGCGATTTTGATGAACCGGGAACTGGAAGTGCTGCATTTGGGCATGAAAATTCAAAACGAAGTTCATCAGGCAATGGGGCAACAGCAACGCGAATTCTTTTTGCGTGAGCAATTAAAAACAATTCAGCAGGAACTCGGCGAAGACAGCCGCAATCCGGACATCATCGAAATCGAGGCGCGTCTGAACAAAACCGAGCTGCCCGCCCACGTCCTTGAAGTTGTACGCAAAGAACTCTCCCGGCTGGAATTGATTCCCCAAGCCGCGCCGGAATATCATATTTCGTACACCTACATTTGCTGGTTGCTGGATCTGCCGTGGTGTGTTTACACTGCCGAGCGGCTTGAGTGCATCGAAGCGCAAAAGGTGTTGGACGCCGACCATTACGGGCTTGAAGACGTCAAAAAGCGGATTATCGAATTCCTCGCGGTGTTGCAACTAAAGGCGAACGAAGAACGCAAGGCACCGATTCTCTGCCTGGTCGGTCCGCCGGGAGTGGGCAAAACCTCGTTGGGCAAATCGATCGCCCGGGCGATGAACCGCAACTTTATCCGCATTTCATTGGGCGGGGTACGCGATGAGGCGGAGATTCGCGGACATCGGCGTACCTATGTCGGCGCATTGCCGGGACGAATCATTCAAAATCTCAAAAAAGTACACAGCAACAACCCGGTGTTTATGCTTGACGAGATCGACAAGTTGGCGAACGATTTTCGCGGAGATCCGGCGTCGGCGTTGTTGGAAGTTCTTGACCCGGCGCAAAATTTCGCCTTTAACGACCACTATCTCGAAGTCGATTACGATTTGTCCAAGGTGTTCTTTATCGCCACTGCCAATCAGCTTGAGACGATTCCTGGTCCGTTGCGCGACCGTATGGAGATAATTCGCCTGCCCGGCTACACCTCCTACGAAAAGCGCGAGATCGCCCGGCGTTATCTTGTCGGCCGCCAAATTAAAGAGAACGGCTTAAAGGTCAAGCAGATACATTTTTCGCTGGCGGCGGTGGACGAGCTGATCGACCATTATACCCGTGAAGCGGGCGTTCGCGAGTTGGAGCGAACCATCGGGCAGGTCTGTCGCCGGATCGCCCGCCGGATCGTGGACAAAGAGATCGCCGAGGGCGAAAAAATTTCGGTCACTCCCAAATTAGTGCAAGAGTTGCTTGGGGCACGCAAATATATTTTGGACGAAGCCGAGGCGAATCCCGGCGCGGGTTGCGCAATCGGTATGGCGTGGACGAGTTGCGGCGGAGTGATTTTGCCGGTGGAAGCGATTTCGCTGCCGGGCAAAGGCACTTTGAAGTTGACCGGGTCATTGGGCAAGGTTATGCAGGAGTCGGCGGAGACCGCCTACAGTCTGGTTCGCGCTCACGCCTCGGAGTGGGGAATTAAGCCGGAGTTTTTCGCCGAACACGATTTTCATATCCATGTACCGGACGGCGCGACCCCCAAAGACGGACCCTCGGCGGGGGTGACAATCACCATGGCTTTGATTTCACATTTGCGCAATCAGCCATTGAAGTCGCGTCTGGCGATGACCGGCGAAATTACCTTGCGCGGGCGGGTCACGGCGGTCGGCGGTATTCGTGAAAAGGTCATAGCTGCCCTGCGTGCCGGGGTTGACTCGGTGATGTTGCCGGAAGAGAATCGCAAAGACGCTTTGGAGTTGCCGGAGCAAATTAAAGAAAAATTGGAATTTTATTTCGTTTCCGACTTTAAAGAGGCGATGAAAATCGCATTCAACTCTGTTCCCCGGAGGAAATCAAAGTGAAAAAATGGACTATTTTGCTCTTAACGCTTTTGTTTGCGACCCTTTGGGGAGCTAATGAACTCCCGCTCGAAGAATTTATGCAACGGGTGCGGGCACCGCACCTGACTTCAACCTATGCGGCGCTGGAGGGGACGATTCAACATCGTCGGACCAATGAAGAACCCAGGAGCGAATCGATCTACTTTGCGGTGATTTTGCAGCCGGAACGCATGACCGGGCAAATCATCGTCGGCGGTAAAGAGGGGTATTTGATCGGGCAAACCCGAAACTCCGGCAACTCCGAAACCAGCGTCGTGCCGATGCGCGGCAGCCGGGAGGGGACAAATCCGCTCCTGGGATATATGGGGGTGCGTCCGTCGGATCTGACTATGAGTTTTATCTTTTACCCGATCGTCAAAGAGTTGCCTTCGGGTACAGTCAAGGGCATACCGTGCCGGGTGGTGTTGCTTGAAGCACCGGACAAGAGCGAATTTGTTCAGGTCTATATCGCCAAAAGTCACTATTTTCCGCTCAAAGCAGTGTTTCTTAAACCGGGCGAAACCACGCCGTATCGCACGCTTGAAGTGAATGCCTTTAAGCAGAAAAACGATCTTTATTACACCGAAGAGATCAGCTTGTACGGTCCGGGCTGGAGAACCCGGATTAACTTTGACAAGTCGGCTAATGTCGGGGTGTTTGCCCCCGGCGACAAGGCGACCTCGGTGATTATCCGCAATTTATAGGCTATCTCTAAAGGGTATCTCTAAAAACTGATTTTCAGCTAAAATCGGTTTTTAGAGATACCCAATCCGGAAGCCTTACAAGCGCGAGGCGCGGTTTTGCAGCAACATGTCAGCCAACACCAGCGCGGTCATCGCTTCGACCACCGGGACGGCGCGGGGTACAAGGCAGGGGTCGTGGCGACCGTGAACGCATAAAGTCACGGCGTTGCCGTTTTCGTCGATGGTCTGCTGCTCTTGGGCGATTGAACTGGTGGGTTTCATCGCCACGCGGAAGACGATCGGTTGCCCGGTCGAAATCCCACCGAGAATCCCCCCGGCGTTATTTGAGCTAAATCCGCCCGGCGTAATCGGGTCGTTGTTGTTTTTACCGCGCAAATCGGCGGCGGCGAACCCAGCACCGAATTCAACGCCCTTGATTCCGCCGATCGAAAGCATGGCGTGGGCGATCAAAGCATCGAGCTTATCGAACACGACTTCTCCCAGCCCGGCGGGAACGCCGTCGGCGCGGCATTCGATGATTCCGCCGACGCTGTCAAGCTCACTTTGCGCGGTGCGAATCGCCGCAATCATCGCATCTGCCACTTCGGGGTCGGCGGAGCGGACGATGTTGGATTCCACTTGTGACAAGTCGAAATTTTTTGCCGAAACTCCGCCAATGCGGATACTGTAGGCTTGCAAACTAATGCCGTAAAAGGCGAGCAACTGTTTCGCCACCGCTCCGGCGGCGACGCGCATGGCAGTCTCCCTCCCTGAGGAGCGACCGCCACCGCGATAATCGCGAATGCCGTACTTTTTGAAGTAACCGTAATCGGCGTGACCGGGGCGGAAGCAGTGAGATAGATTTTCATAGTCGGAGCTATGCTGGTCGGAGTTGCGAATCAGCATGGCAAGGGCGGTTCCGGTAGTGACGCCGGCCATAACGCCGGAGAGAATCTCCACGGAGTCGGATTCGTTGCGCATGGTGCTGACTTTGGATTGCCCGGGGCGGCGACGGTCGAGATCGTGTTGAATTTGCGCCGTATCGAGCCTGATTCCGGCGGGAACGCCGTCGATGACGCAACCGATGGCAACGCCGTGGGATTCCCCGAAGGTCGTGACCCTGAAAAGGTGTCCAAAGGTGTTTCCGCTCATGATTTTACTCCTTTTTCGATAAGATCCGCTATTTTGCCTGCAACTTCGGCGGCGGGAATTTCCTGTTTTATCGGGAAACGCAGTTCGGCGAAGAGTTGAAAGCGTGCCTCTCTTTGTTTGCAAATTTTTTGAAACTCCTCTTGCGGATCGGTCGCCGAGGCGAGAAACGGAGGCAATCCGCGCCGGACAATCCGCGCATACGCAATTTCCGGGGCGATGTCAAGCCATATTCCAAACCCGAGTTTGCGCAATAATTCCATATCGACAAAACGATTATCGACCGCCCCGCCGCCGAGTGCGATCACTTTAAAACCAGGCATATCGGCAAGCACGCCGATCACTTTTTCCTCGGCCCGGCGGAATTTCTCCTCACCGACGGCGAGATAAATCTCCCTGATTTTGGCGTGTTGCCCGGTTTGGCGATGAAACTCCTTTTCTATTTCTGAGTCGGTATCGACAAAAGGGGCGTGCCAGTGCCGGGCGAGCAGTTGACCTATGGTGCTCTTGCCGCAATGTTTGATTCCGGCTAAAATTATCGGTCGGGTCGGAATACTCATCACATAACCGAATCGGGGCGGACAATCTGGGTTCCGACTCCATGGTCGGTAAAAATTTCCAGCAACAACGTATGGTTCACGCGTCCGTCGATCAAATGTACCTTATTTATGCCGGAATTCAACGCTTCGACGCAACTTTTGATTTTGGGTAACATGCCGCCGGACAGGATTTTTTTCTGCACAAGGTCGGCGATTTCGTCGGTGCGGATGGTCGGAATAACCGAGGTCGGGTCGTTGCAGTCGGATAACACTCCCGGCACGTCGGAGAGGAAAACCAGTTTGCGGGCGTGAATCGCCTCGGCGATTTTGCAGGCGGCTACATCGGCGTTGATATTGTAGATTTGCCCGTCCTGCCCGGTTCCCAGCGGGGTGATTACCGGGGTCAACCCGGCTTCAAGAGCTTCCATAACCGGGGCGACGTTCACAGCGGAGATTTCACCGACGAATCCGACATCTTCCTGCACGCCGGTGACCGGGTCAATTGATTTGGTGCGATTGGCGTGCAAAATTCCTTTGCCGGAGAGTCCGATCATTTTGCCTCCGGCTTCGTTGCCGAGCTTGACTAATTCGGCGTTGACCTGATTGTGGAGGACGTCGTCCACGACTTTGATGGTCTCCGCGCAAGTGTAGCGCAACCCGTTTACGAACTTCACCGGGATGTCGCGTTTGCGCAATTCCGCCGAGATCGCCTTGCCGCCGCCGTGGACGACGATGGGGCGGATTCCGATCGCTTCAAGCAACACCACATCGCGCATGGTGCTTTGAACCAGCCCGGGGTCTTCCATGGCGCTGCCGCCGAATTTTACCACTACAATGGAGTTGCGAAATTTTTGGATATAGGGCAACGCTTCAATCAAAACTGCGGCTTTGCCGATGAACTCTTTCATATTTCTTCCCGTCGTTTAAGGATTGTCTTCTAACTAATATAGCTTACCGCTCAGGTTATGTCAAAGAACTATTTTTGGCTAAAAAACGAAAAAAGCAGAAAAAATAGTTGCAAATAGCGTTGTAATGTGTTATAATTATGATTGTAGATATGTGTTTTTAATCTATCAGGAAAGATGAAAGAGGATAATAGTATATGCTCTACGAATTTATAACGAGTACTCGCGGTGGCAGTATCTCTGCCCACGGCAATTTGGTGTTTTTAGACAAGTCGGATTTTGACACCGGCGGCAGCTGGTATTATACCTACGGTAGTGACCCGTATTTGTATACGACTGACCCTACTCCGGTTTACAGCCCGATCACCCTGGGAAATGGCAGCCGACTTGTTTTGGGCAACACCCAGGGCGATTATCGCGGCGATAGCAAAGTCTACAATTTGCGGGTGGACGAGAACAATATTCAAGGTGCGACCAACGCGGTCTTTTTCAATGGCGACGGGGAGGTTGACTTTACCCCGGTCACCGGCAACGGCAAATTGGGTCAAGTCGATAAAATTTCGCCCAGAACCCAGACTATACGAGTGACGAACCAGGTCGATTCCTCCGGTTGGACCATCGGTACCGGCACCGCTATTCCGGGATCGCAAAATGGCAGTGCCTACGGGATTAGAAGCACGGGTAAGTTAACCTTATTAAGCGACATGAGTGCGAATTTCGAGATAGACTCCGATCTTAATCTGATTCCTTATAGAGATACCAGAACTGCGAACGCTCCCCCGTACAATACCTCCTCCGGCAACCTCATCAATTCGGCGGCATTCCGGGTCGGCAGTATGCAAATCGACAACAACTTCACCGGGGTATTGAATGTTTCGATTCCGCAGCTTGTGATTCACCACTACACAGGAGCGGTCGATAATAATGAAATTGGAGCTTACGGAGTTTTGGCGGACGGGGCGTTTACGCTTGGCAGAATATATCGCGGGGTGATCGATGCCCAGGTCGGCAACGTGGATCTTTTGTGTGACAATATTAATCTCGCTCCCGCAGGCGTGGATCCAAAAGTTGCGTCGGTAAGCAACAATACTGTCAGCGCGATCGGCATAAAGGGTTCCGAATTGAATTTCAATGCTTTCAACAGCGAATTTACCAACTCTTGTGAGATTATCACCGACGTGCAAAGCGTCTCGATGGTTGCCATCTCCAAAGGGGGTGACGGTTCAAGTTCGTCCGCCGCCGACAACGAGATCAACTCAATCGCCATTGATGGCGGCAACGTTACTTTTAACGGTAAATTTGAGGCTACGCTCGACAGTACGATTTCCGATATCGCCATCGGGGAATACAATGGTAAGGTTTTCAGTTTTTCAGGGAACTCTTACAATCTTTACGGGGTCAGGGCCTCGGGGGCTTTTGTCGCCAATAAGAACTTTGACGGCACTATCACATTAAAGTTTGATTCCCCGTATGTCTCCGGCAAACAAGCTTCCGTAATAGTAAGCAACGTCGCCGGTATCCGCGGTTCAAGCATAACGGTCACAAATGGTTATCTCCGCAGCAACATAACCATCAACGTGAACGATGATTTGCGTTGCGCCAGTACCGCGGACTATATTTGCGGTGTGCGGGCAAGCACCATTAACGCGGCGGCGTTCGACGGGGTTATTTCCGTAACCAGCGACCGTACGTCAACCGTTGCCGCCGGACTTCTGATCACCAATTATTTTGCCAACGGCAACGATGACAGCTTCGATATTGTTGGTAGCATTACGGTAAACGGGCGGCGTGCCGCCGCAATTTTAGGCAGTACCGGCAGGGATATGAATATCCGTATTTCCGGTCACGTGCAGTCAAACGATTATGCCATATTTGCCGGTACTTACCCCTCCTACAGCGGCACGATAATTCGCTACAACACCAACGACCGGGTGGAGATCGCCGCCGGAGCTACTGTAATAGGCAATATCGAGCTTTTTAACGGACGTAACTCGATTATTATCGACAGCAACGCCAGAGTTGCCGGCAACATCAACGCCGATCTGGGTTCAAACAACGTGGAGATCGTTCTCAATGACTACAGGTTTGGCTCCGGACCTTTTCCGGCACTTCTCGGCACGATAATCACCAGCCAAACCCAGATCGATTCCACGGTGCATTTTACTTTGAATTTAAACAGCGTCGATCTCTCCAATGGTCCGCGGGAATATAAGATTTATTCCGGCAATATGGAGGGGTGGACCAGTCAGATGCTGGCGTTCAAATATCAGGGAGTCAGCGGCGAAGTTCTGGCAGACGGCGGCCGATACCTCCAAGACGGGCTGGACGTTTCATCGCGAATCGAAGGCGGAGAAGTTATTTTTACAGTCAACGCGTTGCCGACCGACGTCGCCGAACTTAATGCGGTAAAAAACCTTACCGAATCTTACGACCACAACGCCGAAACGGTGACTTTGGGCTGGGATATAACCGGCACTCAGGGCAGTTTTGAGGTGGAATACCGCATTACCGGTGGTACTGCACAAGGCGGGACCATAGTGCAACTGGTCTCCGACAGCAAGCGGAGCATTACCTTATCGAATATCGAAGCCGGGCAGACCGTTGCGTGGCGAATCCGTCAGAACATCGGCAACGGCGATCGCACCAGCGTTTGGAGCGACGGCAAAGATGTGATTATGCAACCGGTCGATTACGTCTATAGCAAAGTAGAGGGTGTCGATTTTGAGTTCAGCGGGTTCTCCGGCGCGTCTGCTGTGGCCAACTTGGAGTGGGATCCCGGCGCGGAGTACAGCGAGGGACTCAAAGGGTACGTCGTCCGTTATTTCCAGGTTAAAAATCGGATTGTCGGCGATATTCCCTGGGAAACAACCGCGGTGATGACCAAATATGTCACCGCACCCGAGCTTTTGGTATCCGGCTTGACCAACTTGCAGTACTTCTACTGGCAGGTTCAGACGGTGGATAAAATCGACGAAAATGGCGAGTGGGTTATCGACCCGAATAACTGGGTTGACGGCGAGATCTTTAAGGTATATGATGACGACACCACGCCGCCCTGGTTTGTCGATGGTCAAGGTGCGATTCTTGATTCGGCGGTCAACTGGGCTGACCCGACCAAGATCGATCCGCTGGAAACCAAGACCATGGATCCGTATCTGGAATGGGCGAGTGCGACCGACGACCGCTCCGGCGTGAGCCGTTACACGCTCCGCTTCAGAGTGAGAGGATCGGGTTCGGAGTGGATAAGTTGCGATGTCCCGGTGGAGGACGATACCCAAAAAGTGTTCACATTCCAGCTTTCGGATTGGATTGCAAAGAATCCGACCGCCGGAGTTCAATTGCTCACCAACGCGACTTACGAGTGGCAGCTCACCGCGGTTGATTACGCCGGGCAGGAGTCCAGCGCGTTGACCGGTTCGTGGGCGGCGGAGACCAAAAGGCCGGTCTTGGACGCGGCAAGTGTGGTTTCGACGGTGAGTTGGAACACATCAAGAAGTGCGTTGTCCGTTTCCGTCAAGTGGGATCCGGCAACGACCGAGACGGGTTATTCCAAGGTTTTGCGCTATGAGTTGCAGTATCGGGTCAGCGGCAGCGAAGACAGCTGGACGACCCGGGTCTTTTCGGTCAAAGGCGAACCGCTCTCGTGGGCGGGGAATTTGGCGAACAACGACTGGGATTATCGGCTCACGGCTTACAACACGGCGGGGAACGCCTCGGTGTCGGTCAACGGCAAGTGGCTCGCCGACAACGTTGCGCCGGTGTATATCGACGAGACCGTCACAAATGTGACCAATACCTATGATCTTGCCAACAAGCTTAATACATTAAACTTCACCTGGTCGAATGCGACCGACAACTCCGCCACGCGACCGAACTCCGGGATGGATCGGTTTGAGTTGGCGTATTACGACGAAGAAGGTGTTCGCGTTGTCCTCGGCACTTTTGCTTACGACTCTCGCAAAGCGTTGTACAATTACAGTATAACCGTCGGCAGAGGCGGCAGACTGGCTTTGCCCGAAGGCATCTATTCGTGGGAAGTTGCTGCTTACGACCGCGCCGGCAACGTCACGGCGGTTTCCGGAAACAGTTTTACGATCGATACCGAACCTCCGAAAGGTGCATTGTCCAACCTCCAGTTTTACGGATTGGCGACGGGTTATACTATAAATGAACCGAACGGCGATCAACGTAGCTCCGGGTTCGGACTACCGCCTTACACTCCTTCCTCGTCGTCTGTGGTTGACTTTGTGGTGACGGATATTTATGTGGATTTCATGTTTGACAGCACTTATGCGGACAACTCCGGCGAAGTGGTGTATCTTGTCCAGATTTGCGACAGTGCCAAGTTTACCGGCAGCAGGCTTTACGAATTCACCACCACCGACACCACGTTGAGGTTGGACGACACCAACGGCTACGGTGCCGGGTGTATGGCCAATACTTCAAGTCATGAGGTTTACTGGCGGGTTATGGCGATGGACGGCATGGGCAACGCCACCGGCAACTGGTACAACGGCAGTATGTTTTACTTCACCACAGAGGGATACAACATAACCGATATCGACAATCCGACCAATATTGAGAGTACCAATGATTCGGTCAACCTAAACAGCGTGTATCTGAACTGGTCGGCGTCTTCGGATATTTTCGGTGTCGAAAAATACGAAATAAAATACACCAAAAAAGGCGGCACAACGACCACGATTTCGGTTTCCGCCGTTGATATAAGCAAGACACTTACGCTTGCGGACGGCGATTACACCTGGAGCGTTCGCGCCGTGGACTACGTCGGTCATACCAGTGCCTGGACTGCGGGCAACGCGTTTACCATTGACGTTACCGCTCCGGTGTGGAACAATGGCGCCGGGTTGGCTATCACCTCAAGTCCCGGCTCGAAAGACATTGCCTTTGCGTGGCGGGCGGCGAGCGATGCGCATTTGGCGGGTTATGTTCTAATTATCGATAAAAAGACTTCAACCGGCAACGTCAGCACGACTGTAACTATCCGTGATCCCAAGGCGACCAACTATATTCTCTACAATCAGGATGACGGCGATTATTCGTTTACGCTTTACGCGGCGGACTCTTTTGGGAACGTATCCAATGCCAGCAACCTTGTGAACACTTCGGTTGATACTTCGGAAGATGCCGGGCAGACCATGGCGACCGCCAAGAATCTGCCGTGGGGAGTGAAAGACCAGCAGACGATCGGCGGTTCGGATACGGAAGACTGGTTTACCGCCAGATTCACCGGCGCGGCGACGCTCAATATCACCGTTTCCGGGGTGGCGAATTTGAACGGCAAGAGTTCCGGGGTCAAGTTGACCGTCTACAGTGCCGACGGCAGAAAAATCAAGAGCTACTCGGTCAAGCCGGGCGATAAAGCTTTGCCGGGATTGCTTTGGGACACCGCCAAATACGGCAATAGATACTATCTTAAGGTGGTTTCCGCCAGCAGCAAATCGACCGCGAAGTACGGCGTTGTGGCGCAGCAGGATCTGTTTGAAACGGCTACAAAGAACGTCGATTTCGGCAGTGCCGCATCGCTGAAATTAACGTCGGCGGGCTATGGCAGTTTCAAAAACGGCTGGGTCGGTTTCGGCGACAAGACGGATTATTACAAATTTTCCACCACCGAAGATGGCGCGCTTACAGTGAATCTGACCATGCGTCAGCAAACCGAAAAAACCAAATACAAAGTTACGCTCTACAACTCGGTCGGCAAAAAGATCAAGAGTGTCACGGTAAAGGGAGAACTCGGCACGCTTAATAATATCTTCAAAAAAGATGTTCTGGCGTTGAAGGGGACATACTATTTGGCGATCGATGCCGGGGACAAAGGCAAGGGCAAGCACAACGGTTATTACGACTTCACGGTAGACCACGACTATTTCCTTGACCTGGACGAAGTCAACGACGGCAAGAGCTACACGGTTTCGACCGCGACCAACACTTCGATTTCCGGCTGGGTCGGTTTCGGCGACGCGTCGGATACATATTTGTTGAGAGCCGGAGCCGGAGCATATTCGGTTTCGATCAACGGAGTCAGTGCCAAGCTCAAAGTCACCTTGCGCGATGCTACGACCGGCAAAAAGGTCAAATCGTGGAGCGTCAGTGAGCCGAATAAGTTATTGCTTGACCATTCGTTGCTTAAGGGCAACACCTATTTGGAGGTCAAAGCGAGCGACAACGGTAAGGGCAAACAAAACAGCGATTATTCTGTAAGCATCGTTGCCAACGAGGTTTTCCCGAAAGCGACCAACAACAACGATTTGGCGAGTGCTACAAGCGTGAATTTTGGCAAAGCAACTTTTGCCACGATGCAGGATGAGTGGGTCGGCTACGGGGATGCCGCCGATTTCTTCAGCTTCCAGCTGGATTCGGCGTCGCGGGTTGATTTGAATCTCAATCTTTACAACCGGGCATATCAAGTGGGCAAGGATGTAAAGGTGAAATTCTACAACGTAGCGACCGGGAAAACGGTCAAGCTTGATGCCGGACTCACCACGCTCGACACGCTTGAAGCCGGTAAGTACGCAGTTTCGGTCTCGATTTCCAAGCCCGAAAAGAAATGGACGGGATACGACTTGAATATCACCAAATTAGCGTAAAATCGACGTTTAACAAAATCATCACCTCCGTTCGGGATGTCCGGGCGGAGGTTTTTTTGTCTGTACGGACGAATAAATGCGGAATGCGGTCAGCCGAGAGGCAGGAACAAATGGCAGATGCCGCTTTCTAACAGTTGATGCCTACCGTGAGGCACGCGGATTCTATGAGAAAAATGGCTTTGTCATTGCCGAACTTCCTAATGAAGAAACCAATGCAAATAGTATGACAATTCCCATGTTTTATGATTTGCGCCGGGTGGATTACCCCAAATCATTGCCGTAAAGAAGTTCGAGTGGTCTTGAGCTTATCTGGGGCAATCGCAAGAGAATACCACGTTAACGCCGGTGTTTTCCACATCGGCAATCAGTACCTCGCCCCGTTTGACAGGGATTTTTATTTGCATGGTGTAAAGTCGGTTGAGCAACTGGTCGATATGCCGTTTCGGCAACGGTTCTGAAGTGCGAACCGGGACGCGTGAAATTATTGCGGAATCACACGCAACCGTGGCAGTCACGACCCGGCGCGGATCGGTGAGTTCATTTTGCGCGTATGTTTCACCCCGCGGACAACGGTTGCCGTTGATTTCCCATTTGGCGGAATCGGATTCGCGCTTGGCACTCAGGTGACAGCCGATCGGGCAATTTATGCAAATTAGTCTCTTTTCCATATACTTTACGCCTCCTCTTTTAATCTAAAGACGAGTTTTCCGGGAGTCTTCAATATTTCGGCGGGGAGTTCGATTTTTAGCATTTCCGCCGGTTTGACATAGGTGAATTTTCGCTTCCAAATCACTTTATTGTTTAACTCGGCCTCAAGCAAGGCGACATCGCTGACAATCAGCGGACGAAATGAAAACGTGCATTTTTCCCCGGTGTTGAAACAATTGGGAATCACGTATTTGAGGTTAGATTCGACAGTTACACAATTATTGTCGCTATGCAGTTTCCCGTCAAGATAACGAACTATCGATTTTCCTGCCTCGGAGGACTCCTCGGAAACGAAATCAACCAAGTCATGTACGTGCAAGACGTTTCCCCCGGCGAAAACTCCGGGAACAGAGGTCTGCAAATTCGCATCGACCACCGCTCCGCCGGTCGCGGGATTCAGCTCGACATTCAGTTGGATGGAAAGCTCATTCTCAGGGATCAAGCCGACTGAAAAAAGTACCGTGTCGCATTCGATGCGAAATTGGCGATCAAGTTGCGCAATCCCGTTTTCAAGTGGTGCAATATCCACGTACTGAACCCGTTCACGCCCGGCGATATTTACCATGGCGTGTTCCAGATAAAGCGGAATTCCGAAATCATCCAGACACTGCACCACGTTTCGGGTCAACCCCGACGGATACGGCATGATTTCGACCACCGCTTTGACTTCAACCCCGCTCCAGCAGAGGCGACGCGCCATGATTAAACCGATGTCGCCGGAGCCGACAATGACCGCGCTTTTGCCCGGCAACATACCTTCGATATTCAGCAATTTTTGGGCGGCTCCTGCGGTGAATACCCCCGCCGGGCGACTACCCGGAATCGCGAGATTGCCGCGGTTTCGCTCCCGGCAACCCATGCCAAGGAAGATTGCCCGAACTCTGATTAGCGAAACTCCGTCATCGGCGGAGTATGCCAAAAGCTCGAAACTTCCGTCCGGCAATCGCTTAAGATCCGATACGGTCGTGTTGGTCTTGCAATTGATGTTCGGTGATTTTGTCAGAGCTGCCACGCGATCGGCATACTCCGGACCGGTCAACTCCTCTTTGAAGTAACGCAATCCGAAACCGTTGTGAATGCACTGACGCAAGATTCCGCCGAGTTGCTCCTCGCGGTCGATAAGGACGACACGGTGAGGGCTTTTGGCGATTTCGGCGGCGGCGGCAAGCCCGGCGGCACCCGCTCCGATGACGGCGACATCGTAGTTGAATTCGTGAATCATTTCGCCGTCTCCCGAGTTGTGTTGACTGTGAGAATTCCGAGTTTACCGCCGAGCAAGAGGCTTCCCCCCCCTTTTTTGGTCAGCTCTTCCATAGGAATGCCGCTTTCGCGACTGATGATCTTCATGATTTTTGCCGAGCAAAAACCGCCTTGACAGCATCCCATGCCGGCGCGGGTGTAAAACTTCACCCCGTCTAAAGTGGTATGCCCTTTGCGGACGGCTTCGATGATCTCTGCGGCGGAAATTTTTTCACAGCGGCAGACCAGGTGAGTGTAGGTCGGATTTTGGGCGTGGAGTTCGTCGAGAGCTTCAGGCGTTTCGTGGCGAAATTCGTGGCGGGGCAAATTGCGGTATGCGATATGCTCTTTTTCCGTCAACTCAAGACCATCTTGTTTAAGCAGATCTTTGACATATCCGCCGATCGCGGGCGAGGCGGTAAGTCCCGGCGACTGAATTCCGGCAACTTGGACAAAATGCGGTACTTGTTTGGATAAATCTATATAAAAATCCTCGTCTTCAAGTACCGGGCGCAGCCCCGCAAACGAGGTGATAATATCACGGGGTGAAATGCCGTTGATCATACGGCTTACCAAGGTGACTATGTGTTGCATATGATCCGCGCTGGTGGTGGTGTCGAGCTTGTCTTCGGTGGGGTCGGCGGTGGGTCCGATCATCGTGGTTCCTTCGGCGGTCGGGATGACCAAAATCCCCTTTGACTCCCGGCTCGGCACCGGAAAAATCACCTTTTGGGGTCGCGCTTTTGAGTTGCGGTCAAGCAGATACTCTTCGCCTTTGCGGGCGTGAATCGCAAACTTTTCCGCGCCGCAGACGGCGGAAACGCGGTCGGCGAAAAGTCCGGCGGCATTTACAACGAAACGGGCTTTGATTTTTCTCCCGTCATCGGCGGTCAATGTCCAGAGATTGTTGCGGTATTCGCCGGAAATCACCTCAAAATTGCAAAATAGCTCGCATCCGTTTTTTTGCGCCGACTCAACGAGGCTGAAGACGTAGCGATATGGCTCTATGGTACCGCCGCCGGGAGCGTGGAAACCGCCGACGACTTCAGGATTCAGCTTCGGCTCCAGTTGGAGCAACCGATCGCGTCCGCACATTTCAAGGTTACGCACGCCATTGTCAAGGCCCTGCTTGTAAAGCTTGCGTACCGTGCTCATCTGCTCTTCGGTGAAAGCTACAACCAATATCCCGTTGCGTTGAAACGGAAAATCAAGCTCATATTGCAGCTGGTCAAACATCAAGTTGCCGAGGATTTCGAGCTTGGCCTTGAGGGTTTTTTTCGCCGAGTGGTGGAATCCGCCGTGGATGATCCCGGAATTCGCTTTTGACACGCCGAAGCCCACGTCCGCCCATCGTTCGATTAAGGCGATTTTCAGGTCGTAGCGCGAGAGTTGCCACGCCGTTGACGCGCCGGAAACGCCCGCGCCGACAATGACTACATCATACATAGTATTTCCTTTTGTGGCTAATGGTGCAATTGGCTCTATGGAATCTCTAAAAAATCCGCAAAAACATAGCTCTGATTTTGGGAAATGCCAAATTTTTAATGAGTGTTTTCTGTTTTTTTGCCGATTTTTTTGGTCAAATCAAAACCATAACTCTTTTTGGAATTTGTACCTAAAAAGAGTTATGGAGCTAATGCCCGATCAAAATATTTCCGCGGCTTAAGTTGATTTCTTCGTTGCCTTGCTGTATCTTAATTGTCATTAACCTGTCGGGTTAGTTTATATGGTTGCTTTTGTTAATCATAATATACTGCTAACCAGCAGGCTATATAAATTTAGGCTACCTCAACCCAGTTTTTGGAGATACCCTTTATTATTGAGTTTTTTAAGTTTTCTTTACGGAATCGGGAATAGGATAATCATGGAAATTTATGCAGACGTGAGAACTTTTGGTGCTTGTGGTGACGGTGTGGCCAATGACACTGAAGCCATTCAGAAGGCTATTGATTCAGGTCATGTTGCCTACCTGCCGACAGGGAATTACCGTTCCGGCACAATTTATTTACGCAATCATACCGGAATTGTCCTTGGTTCGGGTGCGATACTGGTAGCCAGCCCCGACGCGACTGATTACAACACCGATAATTACTGTGAGCAGAACCGGGTGATCACATCCGAACTGGTTTCCGGCCGGCATCTGATTTCGGCGGTCGGCGTTGAAGACATCCTCATCGGCGGAGAAGGTGTAATTGATGGTTGCTTTAGTCAATGGATGTCGGAGCCGGATGAATCGCTCGGCGTAACTCCCCCATTCTTTAAACGAACGCCGGAACGTCTCGGACAGATGATTTTTCTCTGTGAATGTTCCAAAGTTCGCATTCGTGATGTGGAATTGACCAATGCCCCCTATTGGCATTGTTATCTTCACGGTTGCGAGGACGTACGCATTTCCGGCGTGCGGATTTTTGCCAATCCCGGAGTAATCAACAATGACGGCATCGACATCGATAGCTGCCGGTATGTTGTTATTAGCGATTGCATCATCCGAACGGCCGATGACTGCCTGACTTTACGCGGATTAGATGAGCCGTTGAAGAAAAAACGTGCTTGTGAATATATTACAGTGACGAATTGTATTTTTTCCAGCAGCTTCGCCAACGCGATCCGCATCGGGGTCGGCGGTGGATCGATTCGGCATGCGTTGTTCAGCAATATTTCGATTTCCGACAGTCGCACCGGGATTTGCATCGTGTCGCGTTACTGGTCAGAGGAAATTGGCGTAGAGATTTTCGATATCTCCTTCGATCATCTTCAAATTCATGCCAGGCGACCATTTAATCTCAAGCTGGACAACTATCGAACACCGGAAGCACCTTGTACTCGTGGAATCAGCGATATCACGTTCAGCAATATCACCGGTTCAGGCGAGCTTTCGATTTTTCTGACAGGAACACTTCCTGGTCAGTTGAAGAACATTCGATTTGTCAATGTGGATTTTCGATACGGAGGCAAAGGCATCGCGCCGGATCGCGATGAAAACGGGAAATGGGGATGCGCCTCGACAGATGCGGTCTTTGAGCTTGAACACACAACGAATGTGCTTTTCGATCACGTGGTGATTCGACACGAAAATGACAATTGGGTCACCGACATCCGCGAAACCGAATGTACCGACACAATTTGGCGTTGAAAAAATGCCGTTGGCTTTTGTAAATTGCTTATGAGTACCTCTATACTGTTGGCTTGGATCATTATAATATGTAGTAAATCAACATCTTATACAAATTTTGAAATATGGGAATTGTAAAACTACGATTTGCAGAAACATGCATAAAGCGATATATTGCCATCATTACTCGAAAAGGACACTACGGAAATGAGCCGGGAAATTGTTACAAACGCGATAAAAGAACCGTTGACATTGGAGAAACTTTATATTGCTGCTAAAAATTTTTGTGTGGAAGCCAGTTCATTGGATTATCCCGAATTAGTAGGCGTTACCGACGGTAAAGCCGTGGGTACTTTTATCGAGCATAGACTGAAACGTTATTTATCGAGTCGTTTTTTCATAGAAATCGGCAATAGCGCGTCAGGAATTGATCTGCCGTCTCCAGAGATAAATACCGATATAAAAGTAACGTCTCATCGGCAACCTCAATCCTCTTGTCCATATAAATCTTCACGGCAGAAAATTTTCGGTCTCGGGTATAATTTACTTGTGTTGGTCTATGACAAAAAGGATGAAAACAAGACCAGTCGATTGAATTTTATAAATTGCACCTTTATTTCAAAAGAGCGAACTGCGGATTTTACAACAACCAAGCGTCTGCTTGAGATGATAAAAGACGGGGCAAACAAAGCAGATATTGCCGGATATTTTGCCGATAGAAATATACCGGGAGATGAAATAACGTTTGATCAATTGGCGGATGAAGTGCTAAGTCATCATATAGTTCAGGGATATTTAACCATATCCAATGCTTTGCAATGGCGATTGCAATATCAAAGAGTTATCTCTCTTGAAAATAGCGTTAGTGGAATCGAAAACTATGACTACCGTAAATAGACAGTCAAGGCAAGTAGAGTACGGCGATTATCAGACACCTGTTGACTTTGCGCATTTAGTATGCAATAAGCTTAGAGAGTTCTACTCTCTCGCCCCTGCAACAGTAATCGAGCCAACTATGGGGACGGGAAATTTTATAGACAGTGCCATGTCGTCTTTTAATATGGCTCATGCTTTTTACGGCATAGAAATAAATCCAACCTATTATGCCAATGCGCAATCGCGATTGTCAGATCAAAATAATGTGACGCTCTATAACGCAGATATTTTTTCATTCGATTTTAGCAAAATCAAAGAGTGCATTGACCCAAGCGATGAGTTGCTTATTCTCGGCAATCCCCCATGGGTAACTAATTCGCAACTATCGACGCTAAACAGTAACAACGTTCCTTCAAAAGGGAACTTCAAGGGATATTCCGGGTTGGATGCAATTACCGGCAAAGGTAATTTTGATGTTGCGGAATACATAATACTGCAATTATTGAGTGAATTTGCCAAGTACAAATGTACTCTTGCAATGCTGTGCAAAACGATTGTTGCAAAAAACATAATTAGAGATATGAACAGATACAATTTTCAGATCTCCTCGGCCGATATGTTTGTATTTAACGCAACAGAGATATTCAATGTTAATTGCGATGCCGCCTTGTTTGTTGTCCAACTCGGAAAAAAGCGTTCATTTTTATGCAACGTTTATGATTTCCATACCAATGAAACAATACGACAATTCGGTTGGGAAAACGGTCTGTTCTATTCTAATATTTGCGATCGAGTTAATCAAATTGAGGGGGTGTCACAATTTGAGTGGCGGCAAGGGGTTAAGCACGATTGTGCAAAAGTTATGGAGCTATCTCCAATCGGGAATAACTCGTTTCGCAATAACTTGGGCGAAACGGTAAAACTGTCTGTGGGTGAATATGTTTTCCCGTTATTTAAGAGTTCCGACATTAAAAGTTACGAGATATGCAACAGTAGAAAATATGTTATTATCCCCCAATGTCAGGTAAATGCCGAAACTTCTGTAATTGAGTCCAAAGATAACGACGTCTGGCAATATCTTGTATCGCACGAAAATTTACTCAATGCCCGTCGTTCGATAATTTACAAAAACGCCCCAAAATTCTCAATATTCGGTATAGGAGATTATTCTTTTACGAAATACAAGGTCGGAATATCCGGATTTTATAAAGAACCGATTTTCGCATTGATTTACAGCAATTACCCCGTGATGTTAGATGACACGTGTTATTTTATCGGCTTTAATGAAATTGTTGACGCGATTATTGTTACCGCGCTTCTTAACCATCCTTTATGTACGTCTTTCTTGAAGTCTATAGCATTTTTGGATTCAAAACGCCCATATACCAAAGAAGTTTTGCAGAGAATTGATATTTGCAAATTAACTCATTGCGTCAACTTTGATTACATAGCACAATTTGCGGAAAAATTAGGTCAAGGATATTCATTGAAACCCGAAGAATACTTGATTTTTAAAGATAAAATAAGTCATGAAGACGCTTGCCAGCTAAAGCTCTTTGCGTAGAGGCAGCATAAAAAGGCGAAAATATGCAATTTTGTTTTCTTTATCGCGAAATAGAAAAGATTTATTTGCCGGAAGAATATCCGGCGTTGTCCGGGCAAATCCAAGAGTGGAAGCGTTCGCGTCCGCTTGAGGGGATGCGCATTTTTGACGCAACCCCGGTTTTTCGCAACACCATGGTGAAATATATCGCGCTGCTGGAAGCCGGTGCTACGCTCACTGTGGGTTACGGGCGGGGAATCCCCTATGATTCGCAAACGGTTGAAATTTTGCGTCGCAACGGAGTCGAAGTTGTCGAGGGGGCGGCTTCCGACCGCCAATATGATGTCGTGCTTGACTGCGCCGGGGCAAATGCCGACCTCAAAGCAAAATACGGCTACGTCGAATTGACCCGTTCCGGGATATACCGCTACGACAAATGCACTCAGGCTGTGTTTTTAGCCGACGACGGGCGGATTAAAGAGATCGAAACCGCGTTGGGGACGGGGGACGGTTTCAGGCGTGGCATGGCACATTACGGTCATGGCGATTTTGCCGGGAAAAAGATTGTGCTGTTCGGTTGCGGCAAAGTCGGCTCCGGCATTGTCATGTACGCCACATTCGGCGGCGCAAAAGTGACGGTAATTGACGATACACGACGGATTAAGCCGCCGTTTGGAGCGTCCATCGTCGATTTGTCCGATCGCGCCGGAATAGAAAAAGAGATCAAGACTGCATGGTGTGTGGTCTCGGCAACCGGAATTCGCAATGCGTTGAGTGGACGGTTTGACCCGGCGATATTGCTTGACGGCGAAGCGATTATCGCCAATATGGGGGTTGAAGACGAGTTCGGCGCGGCAATTCCGCCGGAACGGGTGTTGAATCGTAAAGAACCGCTGAATTTCGTGTTGGAGGAGCCAACCCATCTGAAATATATCGACCCGACTATGGCATTGGACAATTACGGCGTGCTTGAAGTTCTGGGCGGCAAGCTTTCTCCTGGGCTGAATCGTCCTTCTAAAGAGTTGGAAGATAAAATCTTAAACACGGTACGCTCCGCCGGAACAATCACGCTTGAACTCGAACGACTGGAGAAAAATCGATGAATCGCATACTGATTAAAAATGTAACGCTAAAAGGAGAAATTGTCGATGTCTTGATCGACGGCAATCGTTTTGGCAAAATCGCTTATGGTATAGAAGACCCCGCCGCCCGGGTGATCGACGGCTCAAACAAGGCGATAATTCCGCCGTTTTACAATACCCACACCCATGCGGCGATGACGCTCCTGCGCGGCTACGCCGACGATATGGAGTTGTTTACCTGGCTCAACGATTATATCTGGCCGGCGGAAGCGAAGTTGACCGGCGAAGATGTCTATGCCGGAACACGCCTGGCGTTGCTTGAGATGATTCGCTCCGGGACGGTTTTCTTCAACGATATGTATTGGCACTGTTTCGATACGATTCGTGCGGTCGAAGAAATGGGAATGCGCTGTGCCATTGGCTTATTGTATATTACCGGGCAGGACGGCGAAGTGCTTGAACACAACCGGCGTTGTCACGCCGAACTTTTGGAGTGGAACGGCGGCGATTCCGGGCGACTGCAAATCGCCCACGCCCCCCATGCGGTCTACACGGTTTCAGAACAGGTGCTGCGACAAGTCGCCGACGATGCGTGGCGCGACGGGAGGGTAATTCACATTCACGCCAGCGAAACCGGCCGTGAAGTGGAAGATTGCCTCAAAGCTCACGGTAAATCGCCGATCGCGTATCTTGATTCACTCGGAATTATCGGGCCGCGAACCGTTCTTGCCCACGCGGTTCATCTCTCCGATGCGGATATTGAAATAATCGCCGAACGCGGAGCGTATCTCGCCCATTGCCCTTGTTCTAATTTCAAGCTTGCTTCGGGACAATTTCGCTATCGGGATGCGGTGCAAAAAGGACAATGCCTTTTTACCATCGGCACCGATGGCTGTGCGTCGAACAACAATCTTTCGATGCTCGAAGAGATGAAATTTGCGGCACTTTCGGCAAAAAGCGAATCAGGCGACCCGACTGTCGGAAAGGATTTTGATATTTTCCGCGGAGCGACCCGAACCGGGGCGGAAGCGTTCGGAATCGATGCCGGAGCGATCGAAGAAAACGGTCTTGCCGACGCGCTTTTGATCGACCTTGACAATCCGCGCCTTGTGCCGAATTACAATTTGGTCACAAATATAGTCTGCTCCGCCGACTCGGGTTGCATTGACACGACAATTTGCGACGGGCGAATTTTAATGGAAAATAAAAAAATTCCGGGTGAAGAGGAGATTCTCGCCGAAGCGCGTCGGGTTTGCGCGAAATTCCGCAGGGATTGATGTTGATAATAAGCGATAATCGTGATATATTATGTATCGCAATTATAACGGCTACCTCTAAAAACTGCTAATCTTCAAACCAACCCAGTTTTTAGAGATACCCTAACCTTTTCCGATAGGAGTTCGAGAGCATGGCAAGCGGTACTGTTGTTCAAAAAATCATCGACGCCCATTTTGTGGAGGGCGAAAAAACTATTGGCAAACCGGTCGCGATTCGGATTGACCAGACTTTGACCCAGGATGCCACCGGGACGATGGCATATCTGGAGCTTGAGGCGATGAATGTGCCGAGCGTCAAAACCGAGCTGTCGGTTTCGTATGTCGATCACAATATGATGCAAAACGGTCCGGAGAACCGCAATGACCACATGTACCTGCAAAGCGTCGCCGCCGCCAAAGGGGTGCGTTTTTCTCCTCCCGGCAACGGCATTTGCCATCAGGTACACCTTGAACGGTTCGGCGTGCCGGGCAAGACGCTGATTGGTTCGGACTCCCATACTCCCACCGGCGGCGGTATCGGTATGCTCGCAATCGGCGCGGGCGGGCTGGATGTGGCACTTGCCATGGCGGGCAAGCCGTTTCGGATTCCGTACCCCAAGATCATCGGAGTGAAATTGACCGGCGAACTTGCCCCGTGGTGTGCGGCAAAAGATGTGATTTTAAAGTTGCTTTCGATTCTCACGACCAAAGGGAATGTCGGGTCGATTGTCGAATATTTCGGCTCAGGGGTGGCTACGCTTACCGTACCTCAGCGGGCGACGATCACAAATATGGGGGCGGAGCTTGGAGTGACTTGCAGCGTATTTCCCTCCGACGAGTCCACCCGGATTTTCCTAAGGGCGCAAAATCGCGAAAAGGATTTTATTGCACTGACTGCCGATGCTGATGCCCAATATGACCAAGTTATCGAGATTAAGCTTGACGAAATTGAGCCGTTGGCGGCATGTCCATCCAGCCCCGACAACATCAAAACCGTGGGCGAACTTGCCGGCAAAAAAGTTGCGCAAGTGCTGATCGGTTCTTGCACAAACTCCAGCTATCGCGACTTGGCGATGGTGGCGATGACGCTGAAAAACCGCAAAGTGTGCGATTCGGTCACGTTGTCGATCGCGCCCGGCAGCCGTCAAGTCTTGGAGATGCTCGCCCGCAACGGTATGCTTGCAGACATCATCGCGGCCGGGGCGCGTATTCTTGAAACCGGTTGCGGCCCGTGTATCGGGCAGGGGCAAAGTCCCGCCGACGACACCGTGAGCGTGCGAACCTTTAACCGTAACTTTGCCGGGCGTACCGGGACGAAAGGCGATCAGGCGTATTTAGTCAGCCCCGAGTCCGCCGTGGCGATCGCGTTAAAAGGGGAATTTGTCGATCCCCGGACAATCGGGATTGAATATCCTAAGGTTGTTGAGCCTGAGATATTTGAGATTAACGACAATATGATTGTAATTCCCGGCGATGTCCCCGGCGAAATTGTCCGTAAACGCACCATCGGCGCACCACCGGTAAACGGAGCGTTGCCGGATGAACTTGCCGGAGTTGTGGTAATTAAAGTCGGCGATAAGATCACCACCGACCATATTATGCCGGCGGGGATTCACCTTAAGCACCGCAGTAATATCCCGGTCTACTCCAAGGTGGTGTTTGAGTGCTTCAGCGAGCCGGGCAAACCGACATTTGCCGAACGTGCGGCAGCTGTTCGCGATTCCGGCAAGGCGGGAATTATCGTTGCTCGTGACAGTTACGGTCAGGGGTCGAGTCGCGAACACGCGGCGATTTGCCCGATGTTCCTCGGCGTAAAAGTCGTTGCGGCACTGGCGATCGAGCGAATTCACAGCGCGAATTTGGTGAATTTCGGCATTGTTCCACTGATTTTTGCCGATCCGGCAACTTATGACCAGATCGAGGAGAACGACGCACTTGTTTTTCACAACTTGCGCGAGCAGCTTGAACCCGGCAAGACCGTAAAAGGCGAATTGGTCAAAGCGAATGGGCAAAAACAGGAAATCCTCTTCAACCATCGGCTTTCGGCGGGAGATATTCGCATTATTTTGGCCGGAGGAATGTTAAATCTGTAAGGGGCTTAACGTGGAAGAGTTGCCGCAATCTTGGCGCGATTTTATGGGTGCAGCACTTGACGTTGAGGCTTTTGCCGAAACGCAAAGAAGAGTCGAGGCCGAGCGGGGTCGGGGAGTGAAGGTATTTCCGCCCCAAGGGTGTCTTTTTACCTCATTTTACCTTACTTCGCCGGAGAATGTACGAGTGGTGATTCTCGGGCAAGACCCTTATCACGACGACGGACAGGCCGAGGGGTTGGCGTTTTCGGTTGCTCCCGGCGTAAAGTTTCCGCCGAGTTTGCGCAATATCTTTAAGGAGTACGCCTCCGACCTTAACCGGGGAGTGCCAAAATCCGGATCTTTGCGCAATTGGGCGAAAAACGGAGTGCTGCTGCTTAACAGTGTGCTTTCGGTTGAGGCACATCGCGCCGGCAGTCATAAAAAAATGGGGTGGGAAAAGTTTACCGATTCGGTTATCGTCGCGTTGAATCAAAAGGAGTCGCCGATCGTCTTTTTGCTTTGGGGCAACTTTGCTGCATCGAAACGCGCCTTGATCGATGAATCCAAACACAAAGTATTTGAGAGCGTCCACCCTTCGCCGTTGTCGGCGCATCGTGGATTTTTCGGCAGTTGCCCGTTTTCCCGGTCGGAGCAGTCACTCGGCAATTGGCACTGGCCGGAACTTTGAAAAGAAGAGAATTCAGGAGGAGAATATGAGCTTATTTCGCCCTTGCATAGACTTGCATGAAGGAAGGGTCAAACAGATCGTCGGCGGTACGTTGTCCGACACTTTGGCAGAGTTGAAAACAAATTTTGTGGCGGAGCATGATTCCGCCTGGTACGCCGAACTCTATCGCAGCGACGAATTGTGTGGCGGACACGTCATCAAGCTCGAACCGGGTAACGATCAAGCGGCGAAGCGGGCGCTCGCGGCTTGGCGCGGAGGGTTGCAGATCGGCGGCGGAATCAATAACGAAAATGCCCGCGAATGGCTGGATGCCGGAGCCGCGCAACTTATTGTGACCAGCTACATCTTTTCCAACGGTCAGCTCCAATTGGATAATCTGAAAAAACTCTTTGCGATCACCGGCAGAAATCGGCTGGTTCTCGACCTCTCCTGCCGACGCAAAGCGGACGGCAAGTATTATATCGTCACCGATCGCTGGCAAAAATACACTTCAAGCGAAGTTAATGCCGAGACGTTGAATTTTCTCGCCGACTTCGCTTGTGAGTTTCTGATTCACGCGGTTGATGTCGAGGGCAAACAAGCCGGAATCGACGAAGAATTGCTTATGCTCTTAGCCCAAAACAGCCCGATTCCCTGCGTTTACGCCGGAGGAATCGCCAACTTCAGCGACATTACAAAAATCGAACGCGCCGGAATGGGAAAAATCGCCTACACCGTCGGCTCGGCACTTGATATTTTTGGCGGTAAACTCTCTTATTTTGAACTTGTCACACACGCAAAAAATCTCAAAATTCTACCGCTAATTGATTAGAGTTAGCACTATCCACAAAAAAAACCGATATTCCTCGGTAAAAGCAGCATAAAAGCTTGTCAAAGTTTGCGAATCGCTGTATATTATTCATTATAATTGTGTGGTACAACCTGAATTATCGATATAGGGACTATTTATGAGCGACTTGGAAAACAGGGACATTCCGGTAAACATAGAAGACATCATGCATACTGCCTATTTGCAGTATTCGTTGAGCGTCAACGTCGGTCGGGCGATCCCGGATGTGCGTGACGGGCTTAAGCCGGTGAACCGCCGCATTCTTTACGCCATGAAAATGCTCGGATTGGGCAAATCCCACGCCACGGTCAAATGTGCCCGCGTGGTCGGCGAAGTCATGGGTAAATACCACCCGCACGGTGACTCGGCGATTTACGACGCGCTGGTTCGGCTCGCGCAAGATTTTTCGATGCGCGCACCCTTGATCGAGGGGCAGGGTAACTTCGGCAACATCGACGGCGACCCGGCGGCGGCAAGCCGTTACACCGAGTGTCGCATGGAGCGGCTTGCCGAAGAGTTGCTTTTTGACATCGAAAAAGACACCGTTGACATGGTTCCGAACTTCGACGAGTCCGAAAAAGAGCCGGAGGTGCTACCCGCGAGTTTTCCGCAACTTTTGGTCAACGGGACGACCGGCATCGGAGTCGGCATGGCGACCAGCATTCCGCCGCACAATCTCGGCGAAGTCATCGATGCTACGGTTGGTCTGCTTGACAATCCCAAAGCGACGGTTGACGAGCTTATGGAGTTCTTGCCCGGTCCGGACTTTCCGACCGGAGCGATTATCCGCGGTCGTTATTCGTTGCGGCAATTTTATCAAACCGGGCGCGGCAGCGTAAAATTGCGTGCCAAAGCCGACGTGATTGAAAAAGACGGTGCTGAGCAGATTATCATTACTGAGATTCCTTATGCGGTCAACAAAGGCGTGCTGGTCGAAAAAATCGCCGAGCTGGTCAAAGAAAAACGCATCATGGGCATTTCGTCCATCACCGACGTGTCGAGTAAACGGGTGGGGCTGCGCATAGAAATCGGGATCAAACGCGGTTTTATGGGCAGTGTGATTTTAAACCAGCTATACAGCCAAACCCAGCTTGAAACGGTCATGGGCTGCACCATGCTGGTGGTCGATCATAACCGTCCGCGTACGATGAACCTTGTGCAGGTGCTTCAGGCGTATATCGATCATCGGCTTGAAGTGGTGTTGCGCCGGGCGATTTTCGATCTGAACAAAGCCGAAGCGCGTTCGCATATCTTGGCCGGGTTACTCAAGGCATTGGCGAATATCGATGAGGTTGTCCAGACTATTCGCGAATCGAAAAACCGCGAAGAAGCGCGGGTCAACTTGATCGCACGTTTTGAGTTTTCACAAATTCAAGCCAATGCGATTCTTGACATGCGTTTGCACCAGCTTACCGGGTTGGCGGTAGACGAAGTTCAAGCTGAATATGACGCGTTGCAAATCCAAATAGAGTATCTTCGCCGCCTGGTTGCCAGTCGTGAAATGCGTCTTGGTGTGATTCGCGAGGAGCTAATCGCGATCAAGGAGAAATACAACGACACTCGCAGATCGGAAATCACCGTTGATGATTCCGATTTGAATATCGCGGACTTGATTCCGCGCCACAGTTGCGTGATTACGGTCTCTAACACCGGGTACATCAAGCGGGTTCCGGCGGATACCTACCGTACCCAGCACCGTGGCGGCAAAGGGATTATCGGCATGGAGACCAAGGAAGAGGATTATGTCGAACATCTCTTCAATGCCGACAGTCACGACTTGATTTTCTTTTTCACCGATCGCGGGTTCATGTATTGGCTTAATGTCTATGAGATCCCTGAAGGTTCGCGTACCGGCAAGGGCAAGGCGATTGTAAATATGATCAAAGTCGAGCCGGGCGAAAAGATTTGCGCCATGCTGACTGTTTCCCGCGACGAATTTGACGAGCCGAACAAATATATCGTGATGGCATCTCGGCGCGGCTATATTAAAAAGAGCGAGTTATCTCTGTTTAAGAACTTGCGCCGCACCGGGTTGCGGGCTTTGGTGATCGAGGAAGACGATGATTTGATCGGTGCCGGGATCAGCGAAAACGGCGATGAAATTTTGCTTTCGACCCAGCGGGGTATGGCATGTCTCTTCGATCAAAGCGACGACCAGATCCGCCCGATGGGGCGTACTGCCCGTGGTGTTACCGGGATGCGCTTTAAGATTGAGGGCGACTCGGTGGTCGGCATGGAGATAATTCGCGAACACGTCTATACCGAAAACGAAATCTCCGGCGAAGAGACCGAGACCGAAGTGGAAGGCGAAGTTGAGACCGAAGGCGATGAAAACACCCCGGTTTACGGTAGCGGACCGGAAGTTTTGGTAGTTACCGACGGCGGTATGGGCAAACGCTCTTATGTGAGTACCTACCGCAAGACGAACCGTGGAGCCAAAGGGGTGGTGAACATCAAGTTGCGTGAAAATGAGTGCGTGCTTGCCGTGGTGCAGATAACCAACGACGATGAGATTTTGCTGACTACCGAACGCGGTCAGTTAGTGCGGATTCCCGCCAGTGAAATTCGCGTGGTCGGTCGAGCCTCCAAGGGGGTGCGGATTATGAATCTCAACAACGGCGACCGCATTACCGGGGTGGCTAAGTTGATCGAAGTCAAGACTGACAAAGTCACAGGTGCGGCGAACGAAAATGAAGCCCAGGAAGATCAAGATGAAGTTCCGCAAAGTGAAACAACTCCGATCAACAGTGATGAAACCGGGGAAAATTCGGATAACAACAGAGAAAGCGAGGAGTAATGTCCTCCCGATTAAATGAGATTTTGCGCGAACGAACCCGTCCTTTGCTGATGGGTATAGTCAATGCCACCGGGGACTCGTTTAGCGACGCGAAAGTCGCCACATCCGGTACGGCACTCGACCGGGCTTTGGCACTTCTGGACGACGGGGCGGATTTGCTGGATATAGGCGGGGAGTCCACCCGACCCGGTTCGGCGGTAATCTCGGTGGAAGAGGAATGTCGCCGGGTAGTTTCGCTGGTTCGCGAGTTGCGAAAGTTGCGTCCTGAAGTGATTATTTCGGTGGACACCCGCAAAGCCGAGGTGGCAAAAGAGGTGCTTGAGCAGGGAGCCAATATCATCAACGATGTTTCGATGTTGCGGTTTTCGCCGAATATGGCGGACGTTGTCGCGAAATTTAAGGCGGCGTTGGTGGTCGCGCATTCGCGGGGGACTCCGCAAAATATGAAAAACCCGGAGTTTCACGATTACGGCGACGATTTAGTCGGTACGGTGCTTGCGGAGTTGTCGGAAGCTAAAGAAAAGGCGATACAATCAGGGATCGCCGAGGAGAATATTTTTGTGGACCCGGATTTCGGCTTTGCCAAGAATTCGGAGCAAGATTGGGAGTTGTTGCGGCGTATTGATGAGTTGCATCAGCTTGGACCGGTGGTCGCCGGAATGTCGCGAAAATCGTTTCTCGGAAACTTTCTCGAACAGCCAGACCCGATGCAACGGTTGGGGGGGACTATTGCAGCCGCGCTTTATCTGGCAACCCGGGAAGTTGAAATATTGCGTGTACACGATGTGCGGCAAGTGAGAGATGCCTTAAGTGTGTGGGATCTGCTCCGCTAAAAAGGTGCGGCAGTTTACGACAGGAGAATGCAAAAAGCATGATGAATACACTGCTTTCGATTCCAGGCTCGGTGATCATCAATTACCTGAAGATGGGCTTGGAGATTCTCATCATTACGGTGGTGATCTACAAGACCTTGCATTATTTGCGCGGGGCTCGCGGCGCGTCGGTGCTGGCCGGGGTCACGATTCTTTTGCTGGTGCTGACCTGGTTGTCCAAACAGTTTCAACTTGACGTGCTCAACTGGTTGTTAAACGGTATTTGGAGTACCGTGGGGGTGGCGATCGTCATTATTTTTCAACCGGAGTTGCGTCGCGCCTTTGCTCAGCTCGGCAGTTTCAGCTTTTTCCAGGGCAGACGGCGACGCGAGGTGATCACCGAGATTGTGAATGCATCGGCGAATATGGCACGCCGGAAATGCGGAGCGCTGATGGTCGTGGAGCGGAGAATCGGGCTTCAGAATTTGGTGGATGACTCGGTAAAATTGGATATAAAGGTCAACTCCATGGTGTTGGAATCGATCTTTTTCCCAAATTCTCCTTTGCATGACGGCGCGGTGATTATCCGTGACGACCGAATTATCGCGGCGCGGGCGATATTGCCTTTGACCCGGGCTGAAAACATCTCAATCCGACTGGGTACCCGGCATCGCGCCGCACTTGGAATTGCCGAGGAAACCGATGCGGTCACGGTGGTGATTTCGGAGGAGACCGGCACGATAAGCATCGCCTGCCGCGGGGCTTTGCATCGCGATCTTTCGCCGGAAGAATTGGCGAATTATTTGGAAAAACTTATTATTGAGCAAGACGAATCCGATCTTGAAGAAGTTGCTCAAATGCTTGAAATACAAGCGGAACAGCGCGAAACCGCCTTGGATATGGAGGATAAGTAATATGAGAAAGCGACATCGGCCAAGTCCGTTGCTTACCGCTCTTGTGGAGCTTGTCTGCAACGATTTTTGGCGTAAACTTATCGCGCTGTTTTTTGCGTTGTTGCTCTATTTTTACGTTTACAACGAGATTCGCTCCACACCGCAGAAGATCGACAACGTACCGGTGGATATTGTTTTGCCGCGGGAACTTATGGATGTGGACCCCAAACCGCATTTTGTCACGCTTGACATCAAGAGCAATCGCGGCGCATCGGTTTCATCGTCGATGTTGCGCGGTCACGCCACTGTAGAGTATTCTCGGTATATTCCCGGCAAACCGTATGTGCTGACTTTGAAGCCGGAGTTCTTTACCTCGCCGCTCGGAGTCAAGATCGTTGGTGCTGATCCGGGTGAAATTACGCTGAATTTACAGCAACGCATGTCCCGGGAAGTGCCGGTGCGTGTGACGTTTTCGAGCCGACTGTCCAACGATTACAAGAGTTCGTTGGGAAGTTGCATCCCTTCGACAGTGTTGGTGACCGGACCGGAGCAGTTGCTTAGAGATCTGAAATCCGTATCGACGCGACCGATTCCGCTCTCGGAAAATGTCACCGAGAGTTTTGAGTACGTCGCCACACTTGACGCACCCAACGGAACTACGATTTCGCCGACAAAAGTCACTTGTCAAATCGATGTGGTAAAAAATTTCGAGCAACGGACTTTTCAATCTTTGCCGGTGCAGTTGCTGACCCAATCGGGAGGCAAACAGTTTAAAACCGAATTTTTAAGTCCGACCCGGGTTGAAGTTACCGTTCGCGGTTTGGCGGGGTCGATTTTGGCACTGTCGGCGGCGGAAATCCGCCCGTATTTGGACATATCGCATATTGACAAACCGGGGATTTATGAAATCACCGTAGGCTGTTATGTAGATGGCGAAGGGTTGGATGTCAAAGAGATACGCCCTGCTTTGCTTAAAATGAAAATTACAGAGTAACTCTAATTTCAAATAGAAGGATTTTTCGGGAAAATGATTATTAAGAAACTCAACACCGTGTTTCACAAGCACAGCCGTTGGCTGTTTGGACTTTTTACGATTGTCATAATTGTTTCATTTATGGGATTTTTGACTCCGGGACAGTTTGGTTGCGAGGGGTTTGGCTCCGGTCTTGACCGCGAAGTCGGCACGGTTTATGACCAGAGTGTCAAGCTTCGCGATTTGCAAGATCAGATGCAAAACAGCGAGTTGCTCTCTTATGTCGGTATGGGTTTCGGACGCAATATGAGCGTTGAACAGGCTTTTCAGCAATGCGCCTTGCAAATTGCGGCGAAACGGCAGGGGCTTGCGGTCAGTGATGCCGAAGTGGTTAAATTTATGCGTCGATTGCCGATGCTGCAAGAGAATAACTCTTACAGCCCGGAACGGTACAAGCAAGTCAAAGAGAATTTGTCGCGCATAGGGGTATCCGACGAGCAACTTATCAACGCGATTCGCGGAGTTCTTTTGATCGGCAAACTTGAAACGTTGCTCAACGGAGAAGTGATAGTCACCGACAACGAGCTTGAGACGCTTTACCGTCAATTCAACGTAAAATACACCGTAAAAGCCGCCGATTTTAAGGCAAGCGATTATCAAAAAGAGGTAAAAAATGATGGCGCGGCGATGAAAAGTTTCTTTGAAAACAACCTCAAAAATTACCAGATTTCCGGCAAGATTTCCGGCTTTGTCGTGGAGATTCCCGACTCCGATTTTATCGCACAAGCCACCGCTAAGGCAACGGATGAAGCGGTGAAAAATTTCTTCGATACCCACCCCGGACTTTTTGCCAAATACGGGAAAGAGGGTAAGGCACCGGAATTTTCCGCTTGCAAGGCGGAGGCAAAGAGCGAATTTATTAAAAATACAGCGCGTAATTCAGCGACTCACCGTGCCTATGAATTTGCCACCAAGGCTTATGACGCGGTCAATAGCGAAAAAGGCAAAAGCGATGAGGTGTTTCAAAAATTAGCGGCAGACGCGAAACTGAAGATCGTGGAAACCGGCATGGTGGATTTCGACGCGGAGTCGATCGGCAAAATCAAATCGCCGGAGTTGCTCAAAAATCTGATTGCCGCTCATGAAACCAATATTGTGACCAACCCGGTGCCGGGTGAAACCGCGATGTACGTCGGTTTTGCGCGGGAGAAGATCCAGCCGCGTCCTGCGAACTTCAACGAAGTTTCAGCGCAAGTTGCCCGCGACTATCGCAACGCCGAAGCACTGAAGCTTGCGTTATCGGCGGCGACCAAGGCGGAAGAATCTCTTTTGGCGATTGAAGACGGCGCGGCGCGGGTAAAAGCGTTTGGCGAGTTGAAAAATTGTGAACTTAAGGAGTTCAACTTTGTCTTTGGCAGTGAATTGCCTCCGATGGAATACATCGACTCGGCACTGGCGGCTTCGCGTCTTGACGTGAATGCACTTTCCAATGTAATTCCCACGACTAACGGGGCTCAAATCGCGATTTTGTTGAAACGGACTCCAGCGGATATGAAAGGTTTCGCCGAAAAGAAGAGTGCGCTTGAAGCGAATTTCGGTGCGATGAAACGGCAATCTGCGCAAGAGGCGTTTTGGGGTGAGTTAATGTCCCAAAGCCGACTTGACCCTGAGTTATCGCGTCAGTAACGGGGCAAGTTGGAGCGTATAAGAATGGATTCCTTACATACATCGAATGAGGAGCGGTGTCAAAAGGGGCATTGTGAAGGCGGTTTTGCCCTCGGTCGTCATATGACCATTGAGTTTTACGATTGTGACCCCAAAACGTTGACCGACGCGACTTTAGTTAAAGAGGTGTTTTTGCTTGCGGCGGAGAAATCCGGCGCAACGGTAATTGATGCAAATTTTCACAAATTTGACCCTCAGGGAGTGAGTGGAGTGGTGGTGATTTCAGAGTCCCACTTTGCGGTTCACGCCTGGCCGGAGCATGATTATGCGGCGGTGGATCTTTTCACCTGCGGGGGAAAAATTGATTTTGACGTCGCGATTGAAAATATCGCAAAGGGGTTGTCTTCGGCGCAATGGATCGTTTCAAGTGTGATGAACCGCGGTATTGTCGGGAATAACGGCGTTGAGCGGCTGGTTCCGGTGATCGAAGGACATGACTGCCGTTTTGCGCTTTCGTGGCAGGAACGGTTTCAGTCGAGTCACGCCCATGCGTTTTCCGCATCGATAGATATATACGAGTGCCAAGTTCCGTGGCTTGCTTCCTCGGAGTCTTTGCGCGAATTCGCACTCGCTTTTGCCGAAGAACTCAAGCTTAAAGCGAACGGGGATTGGCGGATAAACTCCTTCGAATCGGATTCTATCGCCTGGGTTTTGCCGCTTTGCAACGGCGCGTTGACCGGGCGAATCGATTTCGGACGAAAGGCGGCATATCTGGATTTGTTTGTTTCGGGGTACTTTGACCCGCGTTTGGCGGCGGAGTTCGCGGTCGTTGAACTTCGCGGAAACTATTATCGCTTACAGCCGCATGTGCGGCAATAAATTACAGTAATTTTCTATTTTGCATAATCGGCTAATTTAAAGGAATTTTTTATGCCATTTGAACGTGGAAGCGTCACATTTACGATGTTTGAGCTAAACGGCGAGTTGCCGGATGATTTTCTTGAACTGTTTTCCGCCAAAAAAGCCGGTACGCTTGATTCGGTCGATGCCGAACTGCAATTCGGCTGGGTCACCGGGCATCACTTGCTGGATACGACCATTACCGAGGAGTCAACCCAACTTGGCGGTTGCTATTATTTGAATTTGCGCCAGGCGGTTCGCAAGATGCCGAGTTCTTTGCTCAACGCGATTTGCAAACGCGAGGAACAGGCGTATATGCGGGCAAACCAGTTGGAATATGTCTCCTCAAAAATGCGCAAGCAAATTCGCGAAGAGGCGTTTGAAAAACATATCAAGCAAATGCCCCCGGTGCTGTCGGGAATCCCGGTGGTGGTTGACCCCAACGAAAAATTGCTGTTTGTCGGAGCTTCAAGCCGGACGCAAATTGAGCTTTTTATCGATCACTTTTTTCAGACCGCGAAACTTGAACCGTTGCAACTTACTCCGGGATTGTTGCTCGAAAAATTGTTTAAAGTCACCAGCGCGAATTTCCCGGTTCTAAATATCGCGAATTTGCCCGGCGACAACTCCGAACCTTCCATCGGTCGCGATTTTCTGATGTGGCTCTGGTTTTACAGCGAAACGACCGGCAAATTAGAGCATCCGCAATACGGTCAATTCGATATTCTCATTGAAGCTCCGCTGACGTTTGCGGACGAGGGCGAGGCCAAAGGAGCGGGTGAAATCGCGTTGAAAAAAGGCGACTCGCCATTGCGCAGTGCCGAGGCAAAAGCCGCGATTGCAGTCGGCAAGAAGCTCAAAAAAGCCAAACTGAGCGTGACTCGCGACAAACAAATCTGGAGCGGTACGTTTGACGCGGACACTTTCGCTTTTGGCTCGTTCAAGTTGCCGGAGGGCGAAGAGCTCAATGCCGATGAAGTGTTTGCCGAACGGGTGCAAAATCTCATCGTTTTCCGCGAGGCGATCAGTTTGTATTTTACAAAGTTTGCCGAGACGGTTATGGGAATGGAATTCCCGAAATTTGAATCTGAAATCCGGGAGTGGGCGAAGAATCGTGATGCCGTTTAATCCTATGGATAAACACCCGGAAGACGCGCAAATTCGTTTTTGCACCGGCGTTTGGGAGTTGTATGACAGTGCGGAGTTGCCGCCAAAGTCCGAAATCGAGCTTGATCTCGGTTGCGGAGTGGGGTCGTACACCGCACTTCTGGCGCAGAAGTACCCTGAGCGGAAAATTCTTGCCGCCGATGTAATGTTGGGACGATTGCGCAAATTAGTGAAACGCACCGTGCGTATGAAGATCGGAAATATGACGATTTTACGCTCCGAGGCGCGTTTCTTGGTCGCGGTGATGTTGCCGGACAATTCGATTGACCGACTGCATTTGCTCTGCCCCGACCCCTGGCCGAAAGACCGGCATAGCGGTCATCGGCTGTTGACCAGTGATTTTGTTTCGCAATTGCACCGGGTGTTGAAAGAAAGCGGGGTCTTTCATTTTTCGAGCGATGACGAGCCGTATTACGCGGCGGTACGCCGTGTATTGGCAAGTTCCGGGCTTTTTGTCGAAGAACCGGGTGCGATCGCCGATTTGAGTGGAATAAAAAGCGATTTTGAACTCCGCTGGAACGAAGAGGGTAAGGTCGTTCGCCATATCGCTTATCGGAAAATTCCACGCCCGGCGCATATAGGTGGACATTAAACGGTACCTCTAAAGGAAATATGGATAAAGATGAATATTTTTCAGGAACTTAAAGCACGCGGATTTTGCTATCAATCGACCGGTGAAGAGGCGGTCGAAAAACTCTTGAGTACAGAGCAGGTCAAATTTTACGTCGGCTTCGACCCGACCGGAAACAGTCTTCACGTCGGTCATTTGCTGCCGGTTATGGCGATGCGCCTTTTGCAAAAAGCGGGGCATATCCCGATTGTGCTGGTCGGCGGGGCGACCGCCCGGATCGGCGATCCTTCCGGCAAGAAGAGTGCCCGCCCGATGATGACGCTCGAAACCATCGCCGAAAACGTCGCGTGCCTGCAAAAACAGCTGTCGCGTTTTATTCAAACCCAAAATAATAACGCCTACTATGTGAACAACGCCGACTGGCTCTGCAAGATCGGTTATATCGATATGTTGCGCGAAGTCGGGACGATTTTCAGTGTCAACCGCATGATGGCGCAAGAGTCGGTTAAGTCGCGTTTGGAAGATGGGCTGACGTTTTTGGAATTCAACTATTCGATTCTTCAGGCATACGATTTTATGGTGCTTAATCGCGATTACGGATGCAAACTTGAGTTGGGCGGTCAGGATCAGTGGGGCAATATGGTTGCGGGCACGGAACTTGTCCGGCGCAAACTCGGAGCGGAAGTGCATTGCCTGACCATACCGCTTTTGATGGACGGCAACGGCGAAAAATTCGGCAAAACCGCCGGGGGCAACAATGTCTGGCTTGATGTGAATCGCACCAGCGTATTCGATTACTACCAGTTTTGGCGGAACTCCGAGGATTCGCAGGTTGAAAAACTCATGCTTTACTTCAGCCCGTTACCGATAGAAGAAGTTAAGCGGCTTTGCGACCCGGCGGGCAATATCAACCGCGCCAAGGAGATTCTCGCGTATGAGGCGACGTGCCTCGCCCACGGCGAAGCGGCGGCGTGCGAGGCGTTTGTGACCGCCGGAACGCGGTTTGGATTTGCCGACCCGGAGTGCAAGATAGAGACTGGCAGCGGAATCCGGCAAATCAATATGAACAAAATCGAGGTGGCGTTGCCCACATTTACGGTGACGGCGGTCGAGCTTGACGACCCGGCGGGGTTGTCAGTACCGAAACTGTTGATGCTTGCCGGACTGTGCAAGACCAACAGCGACGGACGGCGGCTGATTCAGGGCAACGCGGTCAGTATCGACGATGAAAAAGTCACCGATGTCAATGCCAAAATCACGCGGGATAATTTTCAAAATGGAGCTTTCACACTCCGGGCTGGCAAGAAAAATTTCCGCCGAATTGAGTTAGTGAATGGCTAATCAGGGCAAGTCAGAGCGTTTTTGTTTATTAGGGTACCTCTAAAAACTGGAAATTTGGCTGAAAATTGCAGCTCATATTCGTATGCGCAACCTTGCGCGTGTCTGGTTAACTCTGTGTTAGCCAGGCATTTGCAAAATCGCGCCTCCAA
>JAISIP010000084.1 GCA_031261965.1 Victivallales bacterium
CTTTGTTGTAAGTAGACTGTTCGCCTTTGTAAATCAAGTGGTGCAACCCCAATTCCTGCGCCAGAGATTGCAAATGGCATTGCAAATTTTTGGGGCAAATCAAACAATCCTTGGGGTGATCCGACAAGAGTAAATCAAGAATCGTCCGGCGGGCGTTGATTGCCCGCAAAGTGTTGGTATACACCTCCATACCCTCGGCAACCGGGGTGCTGCACGCCGGAGCGAGGTTGGGGCGACCCTTGACTTCGACCACGCAAACGCGGCAAGAGCCGGAGCGGTGTTCAATTTGCAAGCAGTCCATTTTCATATGGCACAAGGTGGGAATGCGAATGTCGAGTTGCTCGGCAGCTTCCAAAATCGTCGTCCCTGCCTCTACCGAGACCGGAGAGTCGTTGATTTTTAAATTTATTTTCATGATATAGTAGATCCTTTCCGGCGGATTGCTCAATGTTTTTCTATGGCGTGGAATTTACAGATTTGATAACATGCGCCGCACTTGATGCAGCGCGACTGGTCGATTTCATGCCGCATCTTCCGTTCGCCGGAGATGCAGTTGACCGGGCAATGACGTATGCAAAGCCCGCAACCCACGCATTTATCGGTAATTTCGTAGCTGATTAGCTTAACGCAAACCCCGGCCGGACAGCGGGAATCTTTGACGTGGGCGAGATACTCGTCCTCAAAATTGGCCATGGTCGAGAGTACCGGGTTGGGCGAAGTTTGTCCGAGTCCGCAGAGTGCGGTGTCTTTAATCGTCGCCGAAAGCGTCTTGAGTTTTTCGATCGTCTCAAGAGTGCCGACCCCATTGGTGATGTCTTCGAGCATTTCATAGAGTCGGCGGTTGCCGATTCGGCACGGAGTGCATTTCCCGCAGGATTCGTCGAGGGTAAACTCCAAAAAGAATTTTGCGATGTTCACCATGCAGTCGTCTTCGTCCATGACGATCATACCGCCAGATCCCATCATCGAACCGATACCTTTGAGCGATTCGTAATCAATGCCGAGATCGAGGTGCTGTTTGGTGATACAACCGCCGGAGGGTCCGCCGGTCTGAACCGCTTTGAATTCGCGATTGTTCTTAATTCCGCCGCCGATGCCGAAAATGATTTCGCGCAAGGTGCTGCCCATCGGAACTTCGGTTAAACCGACTTTTGCCACCTTGCCCGCCAAGGCGAACACCTTTGTGCCGGGTGAGCCGGAGGTGCCGATGGAGCGAAACCAATCCGCGCCTTTGCGGATAATCGCGCAAACATTGGCGTAGGTTTCCACATTATTAACAACGCTGGGGCGTTTCCAAAGTCCCTGTACCGCGGGGAAGGGGGGTTTTACGGTAGGTTCGCCGCGTTGACCTTCGATTGAGTGGATCAGCGCGGTTTCTTCTCCGCAGACGAACGCACCTGCGCCGAATTTAATTTCAATTTTAAAATCAAACCCGCTGCCAAAGAGGTTTTTACCCAAAAGTCCGCGTTCTTCGGCTTGAGCTATCGCGATTTCGAGCCGTTTTACTGCGAGCGGATACTCGGCGCGAATGTAGATCACCCCGGTGGACGCGCCGATGGCGTACCCGCCGATCGCCATCGCCTCAAGCACCACGTGGGGGTCGCCCTCTAAAACGGCGCGATCCATAAACGCGCCAGGATCGCCTTCGTCGGCGTTGCAGATGATGAATTTTTCCCCCTGGGGTTGGTCGGCGGCAAATTGCCATTTTCGCCCGGTCGGGAAACCGCCGCCGCCGCGTCCGCGCAATCCGGAGGCGGTAATTACATCGATCACCTCTTGCGATTTCATCTCGGTAAGTGCTTTTGCCAGTGCCGAATAACCGCCTTCAGCGATATATTCTTCGATATTTTCGGGGTTGATTCTGCCGGTGTTGCGCAAAACGATGCGCGATTGAAACTCGTTTTTTGCCGGTTTTTCGATTTCCGGGTAATACCAGTTGCGTTCGATAATGCGTGTGTTGATCGCCGGGGTGTCGATTCCGGCGGCAAGTATCGCCGGAATTTGTTGAGGCGACACATCGCCGTAAATCAGTCGTTTGCCGCTTTCCGGCTCAAGGAACATAATGACCGGTTCGGCGTAGCAAAGCCCCATACAGCCGACTTCGTTTATTTCGATGGCGTTTTCGAGATGACGGGATTTGATTTCGTTTTGAATGGCTTTCAGCACTGGTACGGTTCCGGCGGCGATGCCGCAAGTGCCGAGAGAAACGAGCAATTTCATCGGCGGTCTGGGACGCGAATTCAGCTTTTTGGCAGTTTCCGCCAATTGCGCGGGTGATTCGATTTTCATATAAGACTACTCCAAAAAATATTGCAATGGTTCAATTCATAAACTCTAAAAAAGACGAAATTTTATGCCTCATACTCTTTGAGAACATCGGCGACTTTGTCGGCGGTCATATTGCCGTAGACTTTGTCGTTGACCATGACCACCGGGGCGAGACTGCAAGCTCCGACGCAACGCAACGCGCCGAGAAAAAATCTGCCGTCGGGGGTGCTTTCGCCTTCGTTAACGCCCAATCGCCGTTTGAGTTCATCGAGGACTTTGGGTGCGCCTTTGACGAAGCAGGCGGTTCCGGTGCAAACGTTGATTTTGTAGCGACCGACCGGTTTATCGGTAAAGTAGCTGTAAAAGCTAATCACGCCGTAAACTTCGGCGCGGGATATGTTGAGAGATTCAGCGATAAAACGTTGAACACTTTCGGGCAGGTAGCCAAATATGCTTTGCGCCCGATGGAGGATTTGAATCAGAAACCCGCGTCGGCGATCCGGCAGTGAATCTACATTCAGCGATGCGATGAATTTTGCAAGCTCATCGAATTTTGCGGCATCCTCCGGGGATTGAGACGAGGAATTCCCGGCGTTTTGGCACTGACAACTCATACTTGAATTCTCCTGTAACATAGTCAACTTAGGACTGTTGGTTTTTTCTAATGATAGCTCCAAAAACCGCTGAATGCAAGCTGACAAACGGGGGTAAAAACGCTTTTTTGCAAAAATATATTTTATGCGGAAATCCTTTATGCTCAATTGATAAAAATATATCCAAGTGGCATTGGAAATTTTTATACCCATTTGACATTCTTTATGAGGTGACCTTTAGAGATAGTCTATGATTTCAGCAGTTTTATGTTTTTCAGGTTATGCCTGGCAAGATCGCCGAGGAGCGTGACAAGACTGTGATGTTTGGAATCAGGATCGCATTGAATGAGGAATTCGGCATCGGGCATCAGTCGTTGATAGCGGCGCAGGAGGCGAGATAAGCTTTCGCGTGAATGCGGGACTCCACTGATAATGTAATCGCCGGTGGCGGAAATTTCAATATTAACTGAGTTTTGCAGATCGATGGCGGAAGAAGCCCCGGATGCGGTCGGAAGCCCGGTTTCCAGCAAGGTCATCTCCACGTAGCCGGACATGGTGACAATGAAGAAAATCAGCAGCAGAAAAACCACATCGGTCATCGCCGACATGCTGTTGGAGTCTTCCTGCTCGCGGATAGGGGCAATACGCATTATTTCCCCTCTTTTTTGACTTCGGCGTTGATGCGAACTTGCGAAAATCCGGCTTGCGCGGCGGAGTTCATCACTGCGGAAATATATTTGTGCGGGGTGTTGCGGTCACCGCTGACAATCAACACAGCCTTGCGGTCGCCTTGAGAACGCATTAAGTCGCCAAGACGTGCGGCGACTTCCCCGGCGGAGAGATGATAAAAACCGAGTTTGACCGAACCGTCGGCAAGGACATTAACCATCAATCGTTGCTGTGGCAGACTCTTTACAGCGGCTGAATCCACTGTGGGGAGTGAGACTTCGGCATCGATTTGTTCGCGGTCAAAACTGGCGGTGACCACAAAGAATATGATCAGCAAAAAGACGATGTCTATCATGCTGGAGAGCGAGCCTGCCGACATGTTGGAATTTGTCGCGGGGAAACGATAATGCATGAATGCCTCACTTAGAATTTGACCGTATCAGTGGAGACCTGAGCGTACGGCGTTGCGTCTGCTTCGGGAATTGATTCAAGGATCTGCTCTAAATTTTCGGCGACAGTTTCAGCGCGTTGCTCTAATACGTTACGAAAAATCACCGAAAAAGTGATTGCCGGAACAGCTATAAGCAATCCGGCGGCGGTGGTGTAGAGTGCCTGCGAAATAGAAATAGCCAAAATCGAAGCTTTTTCCGGACCCATCGCGGTGCCAAGCCCCATAAAAGCATCGACCATGCCGGTGACGGTGCCGAGCAATCCAAGCATCGGCGCGATGTTGCCGCAGAGTGAAAGCGTATTTATCCACCGTAACACCGATCGAACTTCCTTATCCAGCATTGCGACAGACAATTCTTGCCGTTGCACCTTGTTTTTAACATGGGCGGTGAGTAAAATTGCTCCGGCAATTCGCGTTGTTATTGTCAAATTCGCTTCACATAACGCATAGGCGTCGTCCCATGCACCAGATTTCAGTAGCGATAACAATTTTTCTGTCG
>JAISIP010000092.1 GCA_031261965.1 Victivallales bacterium
GGGTCGGCATAACGAACCGCAACAATATCGTCGTAAGTTTTCGTTTCAATTTTCTCAAGCCGGCGCAAATGACGCATATCCCCGCTAAACGGGGTGTCGAGCCACGCCGATACCACGGTTTTCATACCTTCAACATCGAGTACATCGCCGGGCAAAACCAGCACATTTGAACAGTTGTGCTGGCGGCTCTTTTGGGCTAAATCGGCACTGGAGGCGCAAACCGCCCGAACCCCGTGAAAACGGTTCGCGAGAATCCCCATTCCCACCCCGGAGCGACAGATCAAAATCGCGATGTCAGCTTCATTGCGCGTAATCGCCTTTGCCGCCGGCACACCGAAATCGGGATAATCATCGCCGGAATCAAACGCGAACGGCCCGCAATCGATAACCCGGCAATTTTTGCTCTCAAGAAACGTCGATAACTCCGCTTTTTGGGCAAAACCACCGTGATCGGTTCCAATCGCCACGCGGAGAGATTTGCCGTACCAGTCGTTGATTTCAATCATAATACACGCTCCTTAAAATTTTACCCCGCGACGGAACGAAACAGTTCGTCAAGCGCAGGTTTCATTGTTTCAAATATTTTCATATAATGATCAGAACTGCCGCCAAAAGGATCGGGGACATCCGCCTCCTTTAGCAGCAACCGGATTTTTACACTCTGGTCGGGGGCGATTTGACTCATCGCGTCCCGATGGGAGTTGCTCATGGCAATCAGCAAATCGCATTGATGAGCCAACTCCGATGTGAAACGTCTGGAACGAAACTTCGTTGAATCAATCCCCAATTGCTCCATAACGCTCGCTGCCGGGCGGGAAATCAACCCGCCGTCCCAGGCGCAAACCCCCGACGAACACGCCGCAATATCCGAGCGGTTTGCCCGCTGACAAAGCGCGTTAAAATAGAGATCCGCCATCGGACTGCGGCAGCTGTTGCCGGTGCAAACAAACATAATGCGCATTGCAGCTTCCTTTAGGTAATCTATAGACCTATCTTAAGAACCTAATATACACCGCAAACGCGATTTTTTAAAGAGTTAATTGCAAAAAAATCAATAGAGTTCAAAAGCGGGCAAAATAGTTTTGCAAGTAGCTCTAAAGTTAGGATTTGCGATTATCGGAAAAAATTTGCCTCGGCGGCAAGTCGGATTCCGCAAAAAGTGAACTCCTCGGATGCAAGCTCAAGAAACGGCAACGCCGCCGCAAAAAACGGGGCATCGCCGCCGGTGGCTACCATGTGCATTCGGTCAATTCCGCCATACGGTTTCGCGGCAACTTCAAGCAGTTCACGAACCATTCCCACCGCGCCGCGATCAACTCCGAAACGGATCGTTTCAACGGTGTCCTTTCCCGCATATTCCGGCAACTCCGTCGAAAACGGAATCTCCGGCAATTGAGCCGTACCGCTTGCCAAAGCCCGGCGCATAAGCGCACGCCCCGGCGCGATCGCGCCACCCTTGAAGACGCGATTCGCATCGACGATTTCCAAAGTTACAGCAGTACCGCAATCAAGTGCAATCGCAGGCAGTTTACCCGAATAACTCAGCGCGATTGCGTTGGCGACCCGATCCGCTCCGAGCGTTGAAGCGTCAACTTGCGAAAAATCGACCAGATCCCCGCAATTGTACGCGTCAATAAAGCTAATGCGATCCGTCGCAAGGCGCGTCTTGGTTTCCGGCACTACTGTAGTCGCCACAATCGGATACTTTGCCGGGAGCGAATCAAGAGTCAATTCGGCGGTTTCAATTCGCGGTAAAAATTCAAAATTTTTCCCGTCCCACAACGCCGCTTGGCTATACGTATTGCCGATATTTAAAATGATCGTCAAGGTCAAAGTTCCTCATAAAAATTGACGTAACTCGGGACGCAAATTAAATGTTGCAAGCAACTCCTTGATGCGTTGTGCCTGTTCTGTCCGGCAAATCAGCGTCACATCCGGCGTTTCCACAATGACTAAATCTTCGACCCCAATCGCGGCAACGAGGTGATCCGATTTCCCCGAAACGATCAAGTTGCGGGAATCAAGTCCGACAAAAAGCCCGGTTGCGACATTGCCGTTGTCATCGGAGGTGAGGTGATTGCGCAACGCCGTCCAGCTGCCGATGTCGTCCCAGTCGAAACGGCACTCCGCAACTGCCACATGCAAAGCGTTTTCCATAACCGCATAATCGATCGAAAGTTTTTTCTGTCGGGCATAAAGATCCGGCAGTTTCCCGGTAAGCTCCCCTGATTGTTCGAATTCACAAGTTTTTTCGAGCATTTCCGACAATTCCGGGCATTGCCGCTTGAATTCCGTTTGCAAAGCTTGAATCTGAAACAAAAATATCCCGCAATTCCAACGATAATGCCCGTCCGCTAAAAATGTTTCCGCCGTGGCGGAATCCGGCTTTTCCCGAAATCCGAGACTCTTAAACAGCCGGGTTTCCCCGGCGGATTTTATCTCTTCGCCGCAACGGATATACCCGTACCAGGTCGCCGGTTCGGTAGGGACAACTCCAATCGTATAAATCCACCGGGGATTCTCACAAGCGCAAGTTGCCACATCAACGAGCAAAGAACCAAAGTCGCAGGTGCGTTCAATCAAGTGATCCGCCGGGAGCAAAATCATAACCGCATCGTCCCCGCCCCGCGCTCGAATAATCCCTGCACCAAGCGCGGCACAAGGGGCGGTGTCGCGCATACAAGGTTCGCCAATCACATTTTCCGCCGGCAAAAACGGCAACAATTTCCGCAATGCTTCGGTGTACTCTTGATTGGTAATCACCAAAATGTTTTCCACCGGCAAAAACGGACGCAACCGATCGAGAGTCAACTCAATCATCGTTATATCGCCGAGCAAATTTAAAAATTGCTTTGGTCGGGCGATCCGGCTTTGCGGCCAGAACCGTTCGCCTTTGCCACCCGCCATAACCACGGCGTAAACGTTTTTCAGCATAGTTTCTTTCTGTTGCCGTGTTGACGTAGGCTAACTCATCTTTTCGATAATCTTCACCAACGGAGCGAACAACGCAACGACGATACCGCCGACGACCACCGCCAATCCGACGATCATCAACGGCTCAATCATCGAAGTAAGCGCGCCGACCGCATTATCGACTTCTTCATCGTAGGTGTTGGCGATTTTATCGAGCATCTCCGGCAGTTTACCGGTCTCCTCGCCGACTTCCACCATGGAAATCACCATCTCCGGGAATATCTTTGTCCCCGACAACGGCGCGGCGATACCTTCGCCCTCTTTTACCGCGTCATGGACTTTTTGAATGCCGTTTGCCACTACTTCGTTGCCGGAAGTTTCCCGCACGATCGACAATGCCGACAGCACCGGCACGCCGGAAGCCATCAACGTCCCAAGCGTACGACCGAATCGGGAGATCGCCGTCTTGGCGATAATCGGTCCAAATAGCGGCATGTTGTATTTGACCCAATCCACCCCGTATTTTCCGCTGGGAATTTTTACGGTTATCTTGTAAATCACCACAATGGCAATAATTCCGATCAAATACCACCACCACTGTTGCACCATCGTGTTACTTATCGCAATAACCGCGTTGGTGATCTCCGGCAACGGTTCACCTTCGAGCAAATCCGCAAAAATCTTGGTGAAGTTCGGCACAATGAAAATCATCAAACCGATCACCGCCCCGATAGCGATAACCAAAACCACCGACGGGTAAATCATCGCGGATTTGACCTTGCCGGCAATGCGCGACGCCTTTTCCATAAAACCGGCGAGACGGTCGAGAATCGTCTCCATCGCTCCTGACGCTTCTCCGGCGCGAACCATGTTCAAATAGAGTTTGTCAAATGACGACGGGTGTTGGGAAAGTGCTTCGGCAAAGGTCGAACCTCCCTCCACCGTATCGGCGGTCTTGCCGAGAATCTGCTTGATCGCCGGGTTGCGGGACTGTTTTTCGAGCGTCCTAAGCGAACGAATCAACGGCAACCCCGCGCTTAACAAAATCGCCAGCTGCCGGGTCACGATAGTGAGATCTTTGCGTTTGATCTTCACCGCGCCGATGTTCATGTTAAATCCGCCGGACTTCTTTTTGCCCGCAGCGGCAGCTCCGCCGCCACCGGGTTTAGCGGCTTTTTTTGCTCCGCCGACCGGCTTGATCAGGGTCGGGAACATTCCCTTGCCCTTGAGTTCAAGTGCCACCGCCTCTTCGGACGCGGCGGTGATTTTCCCTTTTTGCTCCTTGCCGGAAGCATCCATCGCAGTGTAAGTAAATTGCGGCATGTTATATTCTCCGGATTAAAGTAATGTCATATTAAGTATAACGGACGACTTCATCGACCGTGGTTTCCCCATTAAGGACGGCAGCAAGCCCGTCTTCGCGCAAAGTCCGCATACCCATTTCACGCGCCTTGTCGCGCAAATGGTTCGCCGCCGCTCCGTCGGCTATCATCTCGCGAATTTCATTGTTGACCACCAGCAACTCGGTCAAAGCTTTTCGCCCCTTATACCCGGTGTGGTTACAAATCGGGCAACCCCTTCCGTAAGAAAACTTGTGGTCGCCGATTACACTCTGATCGATGTCCAGCCGCTTAAGGTCATGTTCACCGGGAACATAAAACGTCTGACAGTTTTTGCAAACCCTACGCACCAGGCGCTGGGCAAGAATCCCGGCAAGCGATGAACAAATCAAAAACGGCTCCACGCCCATATCCACCAATCGCGTAACCGTGCTTGCCGAATCGTTAGTGTGCAATGTACTGAACACAAAGTGACCCGTCAATGATGCCTCAATCGCAATCTGCGCGGTCTCAAAGTCGCGGATTTCCCCGACCAGAATTCGATCCGGGTCTTGGCGGAGGAACGCCCGAAGTGCTTTTTGGAACGTCATTCCCACCGCATCGTTGATCGGCACTTGAATAATGCCGTCGATGTCGTACTCCACCGGATCCTCGGCGGTCAGAAGCTTGTCCTCAACCGTGTTAACCTCGCCCAACGCCGAGTAAAGCGTTGTGGTCTTACCCGAACCGGTCGGACCTGTGACCAGCAAAATGCCGTTGGGCAGATGAATCATTTCCCGGAGTTTCTCAAGCACGTCGGTGCCAATGCCGAGCGAATCCAATTGCAAGTTGACCACGGTTCGGTCAAGTACGCGAAGCACCACCGATTCGCCGTAGCTGGTCGGAAGACATGATACACGCAAATCGACCGGGCGACCGTGAAATTTCAGCTGGATACGACCATCCTGCGGACGGCGGCGTTCCGAAATATTCAACCCGGAAATAATCTTCACCCGGCTGATCACCGGGACGGCAAGATGTAATGGCGGCGGCGGCATCTCATAAAGCGCGCCGTCCACCCGGTAACGGATTCTGAACTCTTTTTCAAACGGTTCAAAGTGAATGTCCGAGGCCTTGTCCTTGATCGCCTGGTTGATGACCACTTCGACGAACTTCACAATCGGCGCGTCGTTGGCACGTTCTTCGTCGGACTTGCCATTGTCGTCGTCCTCCTCCGTGGTCGGACCGAGTTCCGCAATAATGTCCGCCACCGAATCGACCTCCTCGGGATAATAACGCTCCAACTCAGACTCGAACATATCCGGGTCTACCGCCACAGGCTGGATATTGCGGTCAAGAATAAAGCGCAACGATTCGAGTGTCTGATAATCCAGCGGGTTGCGCATCGCCAACTGGGTAACGTCATCCTCGATTCCGACCGGGATCACCCCGTAACTGCGCGCCGTATTTGTATCGATGCTTTCGATAACTTCCTTCGGAATGTCCGCCTGGCGCGGATCCCAAACAAACGAGCCGAGGTTTTCCGCGATAAGCTCAAGCATTTCCGTGCGGGAAAACAACCCGTAATTTTCGATAATTTCCATCACCGGCTTGCCGCTTCGCTCATGCTCGTCGGCGATCTCGCTAAGCTGATCCCTCAGATCGGGACGTTCGGCGGAATAGGTGCTTTTCAGCAAATCAATCAGGGCAGAACTTTCGATATCCAGCATATTATCATTGCTCCAGACTTAATTTTCATCCATAAGCGTTACAAAAATGACCTCTTCCAAGGTCGAAATACCCGCCTCGGCTTTGCGCATTGCGTCATCGCGCAAAGAACGCATACCGTTGCGCCGGGCGGCCTCGCGGATCACCCCGGTCGGCTCGTTGGCAAAAATCAACTTGCCGATGTCCTCGGTGATCTGAAAGATTTCGTAAATACCGATACGACCCTTGTAGCCGGTTCTGCCGCAACGGTCGCACCCTTTGCCCTTGTAAAACTTATGATTCTCCAGATACTCCGGCGAAAGTCCGAGCATGCGGATCTCCGCCTGAGTCGGTTTGTACGGCGCTTTGCAGTTTGAACAAACACGTCGCAACAACCGTTGCGCCATGACCGCCCGCAACGCAGTCGCCACCAAAAACGGTTTTACGCCCATATCCACCAGACGGGTGATCGCACCGGGTGCGTCATTGGTGTGCAAAGTACTGAACACCAAGTGTCCGGTAAGCGCGGCATTGATAGCGATTTCAGCGGTTTCCAGGTCGCGGATTTCACCAACCATGATGATATTGGGTGCCTGACGCAACATTGAACGCAACGCTGCGGAAAAGGTCATGTCCACATGGCGATCGACCTGCACTTGGTTAATACCGGATAGCTGATATTCCACCGGGTCTTCGACCGTGATGATCTTGCGGCTGGTGGTGTTAATCGTGTTTAAAAACGCATATAGACTGGTGGTTTTGCCCGAACCGGTCGGACCGGTGACCAAAAAGATGCCGTCGGGCAAACTGATGATCCGATTTACAATCTCAAGGTCGTCCGCATAAAAGCCCAACTTGGGAACGTCAAGCTGGATGCTCGCCTTGTCCAAAATACGCATGACTATCGATTCGCCGTGAACGGTCGGCACCGACGATACGCGCAAATCGACGTCTTTTTCGCCGATAGTAACTTGAATACGACCGTCTTGCGGAATGCGCTTTTCGGTGATGTCAAGTCGCGCCATAATCTTCACCCGGCTGGTGAAGTTAGCTTGAATATACTTGGGCGGTCCCTCCATTTCGCGCAACGCCCCGTCGATGCGATACCGAACCCGGTAACGCTTTTCCATCGGCTCAAGATGAATATCCGACGCTTTCATTTTAAACGCGTCGATAATAAGTTGAGTCACCAATCGAATAATCGGCGCGTTTTCGTCGTCCATCGACTCTTTTTCGCCGAGGTTACTGGTGACAATCTCGGTGTCCATATCTTCATCGCCGCTGATTTCCGCCAAATATCCCTCGACGCTGTCAGTTCCAACCCGGTAATGACGGTCGAGAATATTGTCGATTTGAGCGCGGCTGGCTACCACGGCATCCACTTCCGTGCCGAGGACATAACGCAATGCGTCAAGCGTCTCCATATCGGTCGGGTCGCTCATCGCCACAGTAAGCACATTGTCGTGCTTCATAACCGGAACGACATTGTAACGGGCGGCGATATCCGAAGGCAAGCTCTCAATAATTTCTTGGGGGATTTCATAACTGCTCAGGTCAAGCACTTCCATGCCATACTGCTGGGCAAGCATCGTAAGCAAATCCCGCTCCTCCAACGCACCGTCTTTTTTCAGACATTCTACCGTGTCGAGCGTCCCCCCGGACAGTTTCGCCTCTTCTCTGGCTCGGTCGATCTGTTCCCGGGTGACCATGCCGTACTCCAGCAAAAGCTCAAGAATATATTCGGTGTCTCTGGCCAAAATAACCTCTCCTGTCTGTTTAATAGAACGATAAAAAATACTCTATCCAAAAACTTAGCGCGTTTCAACAGAAATTTCAAGCGATAGTTTCAATATCTGCAATTATTTTTTCCAATACTTCAAAATAATCCGGGATTTTTCGCTCTTCGGCTTCGGCAAGTGCCTCCGGTGTCGCCGTCGCCGGGGAAGCCGGGGCGAACACCGTGCAGCTATCCGGCACTTGAGTGTTGGACAAATCGTAGCTGCCGATCAACTCGGCAATTCGGATGGTCTCAAGCTTGTCCATGCCGATTAGCGGACGCAAAACCAACATCTGAATCGCCCGGTTAATCGTATTTAAGTTGACCAGCGTTTGAGAAGCAACCTGTCCTACCGCCTCGCCGGTTACCAACGCCCGGCAATCGTTCGCTTGGGCGACCCGCTCGGCGATACGCAACATGGCGCGACGGTAAAGCACGGTGCGAAACCTCTCGGTGCAAAAATCGCGAATCAACTTTTGAAGCGGCGCAAGATTGCACAAATGCAACTTGCCGTGAAGTTGCCAACCGTTGAGGAATTGCGCGATGGCGCGAACCTTGTCGGTCGTCTCCGGCGGGGTGTATGGCGAACTGTGAAAAGTAATAAAGTCACTCGGG
>JAISIP010000097.1 GCA_031261965.1 Victivallales bacterium
ATCGTCTAATGAAAATTACACTGATAAATGCTGGAGCATGGGAGGACTACCGGCAAAAACGAATGGACATTATCGGCAACGTCGTTATCGGTGTTGGAAATTATAAGTGTTTTTCACAAGATTTGGGACAATAATAACTATTGAAAGAATCATGACGATTCTTTCACGGAATTAGGTAGGAGGAAACAATGATCGAAAAAAATTATTTTGAGCTCGCCAATGAAATTATTGGTCGTTTAAAGGAGTTTGGTCCTGAGCTATCGGGATGCGGCAAGCATGAGTCCACGGGTAAAATACTTGACTTATTCCACGAGCGTGGCGAGAAAAAAGGTTACTTTATTTGTCCTTCAAAAGAAGTCGGCAATTCCGAATGGCTCTATGACATGATTTGGTTCAAGAACACGGAAGGGGGGAACAAGAAAGACATCATGCTTAAAGAGGTTTGTCTTGTTTTGGAATGCGAATGGAGTCATTGTTATAGTGACGTCAGTTATGATTTCGAGAAACTTTTACTTGCCAATGCTCCGATAAAAGTGATGATTTTCGAAGAAGGAAAATGCAAATTTAAGGATATATGTGACAAAATGAAAGAAAGTATAAAAAACTATCGTAATGGCAGCCCGGGTATCTATATTCTCGCGTGTTACTGCGGCTCTTCCAGCGAAATGAAAGTTTTGCAGCTTCTCCCAAGCAATTAATATGCTACAGGGTACCTCTAAAAACTGGAAGCTTGGCTAAAAATTGCAGCTCCTCATTGTATGCTCGGTCTTGCGCGTAGCTGGTTAACTCTATGTTAGCCAGCTGCTTGCAAAATCGCACCTTCAAATCATGAATCTGCTGATTTTTAACACAATGTGAGTTTTTAGAGATACCCTACATTGATTCTATAGGCGATTTTTAGCCGAGCTTTCGGGGGGGGAGTTTCCAAAAGGTGAAATCGGGGTTGGACTCAAAGCCGAGTTTTTTGTAGAACTCCTCAGTTCCGGGTTCGCCGACTAACGCAATCCAGTCAACTCCCCGTTTGCGCAGCTCGGCAACAATGGTTTTTACGATATTTTTACCGATTCCATGTCGGCGAAATGCGGGAGAAACCGCTATATCCTGAATATACGCGTCCGAAACATTGTCCGAGAGCGCCCGCCCCATGCCGATGAGTTCGCCGTCGGCATAAGCACCCACGGCGACGGCGGAATTTTTCATCCCTTCAATGATGAATCCTGCCGCTTCGCTTGACTCAATCCATCCGGTCACCACATAGAGTTTCGCCATTGCGGAGGCTTCCTCGGGCGTAATGTCTTTCAAGACCCGATAGGTGATCTCCATTTCAGTACTCCTCCATAAAAGGCCCTCTCAGCCGACGTGTGCACCCGTAGCGAGTTCGCCATCGACCGTGATCAACTTTAGCTCTTCGCCGGTTTTTGCCGCCAGAAGCATACCGTTGGACTCCACATTACGAATGACCGCCGGCTTCAGATTTGCGACAATCACAATGGTCTTGCCAATCAAACTCTCCGGCGCATACCACGGCGCAATGCCGGAGACGATTTGACGATGCTGGGCTCCGACTTCAAGTTGAAGCTTAAGCAGTTTGTCCGCCCCGATTACCCGTTCTGCCGCGACAATCTTCGCCGTAAGCAGCTGGATTTTTGCAAAGTCCTCAATCCCGATCGGCGTGTACACGTTGACCGGGGCGGATTTCTTCTCTTTCGCCAATTTGGGCGAAGGTGCGGTTTTTTCTTTCGCTTCGACTTCAATTCGCGGGAAAAGTCCGTCGGTGTCCTGCACCTTTCGCCCGGCAAGATCACTCGGACAAGTGACTAAATCGGATATTTTTGCGTTGGAAAGCTCATCGCCGGTATATCCGAGAGCCTTGCGCAATTCGCTCATCTTCCCGGGCATGACCGGGTAGAGCAATACTGAAACTTGCCGCAACGCGTCCGCCGCCGTGTAAAGCACGGTGTTCAGCCGTTCGACTTCGCCTTTTTTCGCGAGCGTCCATGGCGCGGTTTTTTCCATATAGCGATTACCGGCGCGAATTGCGTTCATCGCCCCGGCAATGCCCTGATCGAATTTTAGCGCGGCAAGACTGTTTTGCATCGTTTCAATCGCGGCGGCGACTTCAGAATTGAGTTCATTCTCGTCATCGGTTAGAGTGCCCGGAGTCGGGACAACTCCGTTGGCGTTGCGCAAAGTCATCTTCAGAACGCGACTGAGCAAATTGCCCAGATCGTTCGCCAAATCACTGTTGTAACGGGCGATGAAACTTTCCTCGGTAAAGTTCGCATCGTTGCCCGGCGACATTTCCGCCATTAGAAAGTAGCGAAACGCATCCACGCCGCAGCGCTCGATCATATCCATCGGGTTAACCGCATTGCCGAGCGATTTGGACATCTTTGTATTCCCGGTAAGCCACCAGCCGTGGGCAAAAATAGTCTTGGGCAACGGCAGATTCATCGCTTTAAGCATAGTCGGCCAGTAGACGCTGTGAGTGGTGAGAATATCTTTGCCGATCAAGTGATAACTCGCCGGCCACCACTTTTCAAACATTGCGTCGTCTTGCAGATAGCCTACCCCGGAGATATAATTAATAAGCGCGTCAAACCAGACATAACAGACATAATCCGGGTCAAACGGCAGCTCGATACCCCACGATAACCGCGATTTCGGGCGGCTGATGCACAAGTCTCCTAACTCTTTGCGCAAAAATCCGAGCGTTTCGTTGGCTCTGAACGCCGGCAGAATAAAATCGGGGTGATTTTCGATATAATCGATCAGCCATTCGCGGTATTTGCCCATGCGAAAGAAATAATTTGACTCGACAATCGCGGAGACTTCCCGGCCGCACTCCGGGCATTTGCCCTCGACTAAATCTTTTTCGGTAAAAAAGCGTTCATCGCCGACGCAATACCAGCCGGTGTATTCGGCTTTATAGATTTCGCCCCGGTCGAAAAGATCCTGCAAAATTTTGCGTACCACCGTTTTGTGGTAGTCATCGGTGGTGCGGATATAGCGGTCGTTGGTGATGCCGAGCCGCTGCCAAAGCGATTGAAAGCGCAACACCATCTCGTCGCAATGCGCCTTGGGATCCATGTGCCGGGCGGCGGCGGCTTTTTCCACTTTTTGCCCGTGTTCATCCGTGCCGGTCAAAAAGAAGGTCTGATCGCCGAGCGAACGGTGATAACGGGCAAGCACATCGGCGAGAATGGTGGTGTAAGCATGCCCGATATGCGGTTTGTCGTTGACGTAATAAATCGGCGTTGTGACATAAAAGTTTTTTGTATTCATCGGCAGAAAAATTCCAGTTTTTAGAGGTGTCTTTATAGTATCATAGTTGAGAATATACCGCCTTTTTGAGTCAAACGCAACAAAAGAATTCTTCACTTTCGCTAAAAAAGCTAAAAAAAATCTTGTAAGAAACAGTAAAAAGATGTATATTACACGGTAATATTATACATTAATCTTATCCCTCGATTGGAGACTTTGCAAAATGGAACGTTATATCGACAAATTTATGGAGGCATTTAAGTTTGAGGGGTTGACGTTCGACGACATTTCATTGGTGACGCAGTACGCCGACTTTTTGCCGCACGATGCGGACGTGAGCAGCCGCTTCTCGCGCAATGTCAAACTCAATATCCCGTTTGTCAGCGCGGCGATGGATACGGTGACAGAAAGTTCCATGGCGATCGCCATGGCGCAACTCGGTGGGTTGGGCGTAATTCACAAAAATCTCACAGTTGAACGCCAGGCCGAAGAGGTTCGCAAGGTAAAGTATTATTTAAACGGCATAATTCGCACCCCCGTGGTTTTTCGCGAAGATCAGACGGTCGAAGAGATGATGAACGAGAAACACGCCAAAAAGCACTCGTTCTCCGGTTTTCCGATCATCAATGCCAACGGTAAACTTATCGGAATTATCACTGCCCGAGACATAAAATTTCTCTCCGACTACAGCATTAAGATCAAAGATGTGATGACCAAAAATCCGATCACCGCCCAAGACGGGATTTCAATGCAAAACGCCTATCAGCTCATGCTTGATCATAAAGTCGGCAAACTGCCGATGATCGATGCCGACGGCAAACTTACCGGGCTGTACAGTTTTCTCGATGTGAAAACCTTGATCTCCAAGGAAGAACCCGACTATAATCGCGATGCCCAACATCAACTTTGCGTCGGTGCCGGGGTCGGTCCGTATGATTTTGAACGCGCCGAGGCATTGGTAAATGCCGGGGCTGACGTGTTAGTGCTTGATACCGCGCACGGTCACTCCAAAGGGGTGATAGAATCGGTAAAAGAGCTTAAAAAGATTTACGGCGACCGGGTTGATGTGGTCGCCGGAAACATCGCGACCGCCGAGGCGGGCAAAGCTTTGGCGGACGCCGGGGCGGACGGCATCAAAGTCGGAATCGGACCGGGGTCGATTTGCACCACCCGCGTGGTCGCCGGGGTGGGAGTTCCCCAGGTCACGGCGGTTTACGAGGTTGCCAAGTCGATTCCGGCGGATATTCCGGTGATCGCCGACGGCGGGATCAAGCAGTCCGGCGATGTCGCCAAAGCGATCGCGGTCGGTGCGTCGTGTGTGATGATGGGGTCCGCACTTGCCGGGACGAGCGAAAGCACCGGCGAGGTGATGTTGCACCAAGGACGCAGTTATGTGATTTATCGCGGCATGGGCAGTCTTGCGGCGATGAAGACCGGCAAAGGCAGCCGGGAGCGTTACGGGCAGGACGATGTTGATGACGATACGAAGTTGGTTCCGCAAGGCATCGAAGGGATGGTTCCTTTCCGCGGGGCGGTTGCCAACGTGATTGTACAGTTTGTCGGCGGGTTGCGTTACTCCTTTGGATATTGCGGGGCGCGTACGGTATCGGAGTTTCAGCACAAGGCTAAGATGGTTCGGGTCACGGCGGCGGGATTGCGCGAGGCGCATCCGCACGATGTGACCATGGTCAAAGACGCTCCGAACTACTCGGGAAACTGAATGTCATGAAAAAGCCGTTTATTGCGCTGTTGCTGTTTTGCGTTACATTTTGCGCCGTTGCCGAAACCCAGCGTTTCGCGGTGGTGAACTTGGAACGAGTGTTCAAAGAGTATTACAAAAGCAAAATAGCCGAGGACGCAATAAAGCAGCAGGCTGAAATTTATCGGACCTATTTAGTCAAGCAAAACAGCCAATTGATTCAACTCCGGCGCGAGGCGGAGAAACTCAAAAATGATACGCAAAATGCCGCGCTGTCCGAGACCGATCGTGCCAAGGTCGGTGCGGATGCAGTAATTAAGGCTCGTGAAGTCGTCGCCAAAGAGGCGGAGCTTCAGCTTTACGCCGCCGAACGCACCAAAACCATGCGCGAAATCGAACGGGTCAAACGCGAAGAGATTATGACCGATATTTATAAAGAGGTCGATCGCCGTTCGACTGCGGAAGGGTTTAACTTTGTCTTTGATTCTTCCGGCAAAACCCTGAATGAACAACCCTTGGTGTTGCGATTCCCCGCGTCGTGCGATTTAACCGACGCGGTGATTCGCGAGCTTAATCGCGCCAAGAGCGTTCCCGAAGAGAAAAAGGCAACTGTTCCGGGCAAAAAATAATTTTAAAGGGTATCTCTAAAAACTGGCTTGAGGTAGAAAATTGACAGATTCGCAATTTGAAGGTGCGATTTTGTAAGTATCTGGCTAACTTAGGGTTAACCAGATATGAGCAAGGTCGCACAAACGAATGCGAGATGCAATTTTTGACCAAGTTTCCAGTTTTTATAGGTAGCCTAAATTCATATATTTTTTTATCGAGGAGATACTCTGCAAATGAAAAACATTACACTCACAGCCGCTGAAATCGCCGAAATGGTCAAAGGTACAGTCGTTGGAGATTCCAATCGAATTGTAAATGGGGTGGCGGGAATTAAGGAAGCCAAGAGTGATCAACTCTCGTTTATCGGCAACAAACGCTATGAACAGCAGTTGGAGTCCACTCAGGCCGGAGTGATCTTGGTCTGCCCCGATTTGTCCTCGGCGGCAAACGACAAGTATACGCTTATTGTAACTGAGCATGTCGATTACGCCTTTGCCAAAATTGTGGCGATCTTTGCCGAAGAGCCACCGGCTTTTGTGCCGGGTGTACACCCTTCGGCGGTGGTCGCCGCCGATGTCAAGCTCGGGCAGGGGGTCTCGGTCGGTGCCAATGCGGTGATCGAATCCGGCGTGGAAATCGGCGACGGCGTGGCGGTGGGGGCGGGTTGCTACCTCGGTCACAATGTCAAAATCGGGGCAGGCACGATTCTTTACCCCAATGTGACCATTATGTACCGCTGTACAGTGGGACGCAAATGTATTTTCCACCCCGGAGTGGTGATCGGCGCGGACGGTTTCGGCTTTGTTCCCGGTCCGCAAGGGTTGGTTAAAGTGCCGCAAACCGGGATTGTCCAAATAGATGACGATGTCGAACTTGGCGCGAACACCACGATCGATCGCGCCCGTTTCGGTCGCACATGGATTAAGAGCAACGTAAAAGTGGACGATCAGGTCATGATCGCTCACAATGTGGTAATCGGCGAGAGTTCGATTCTGGTCGCGCAATGCGGTATTGCCGGCAGTTCCGAACTTGGTCGCGGGGTGGTTCTCGGCGCGAAATCTGGCATCAACGGTCACATTACAATCGGCGATCAGGTGCAAGTCGCCGGAACCAGCGGAGTGGTGAAGAGCCTTCCGGCAGGCGCAATCGCGCTGGGAACTCCGGCGGAGTCGCAACGCGAATTTATGGCGCGTCACACCTTGCCGAGCCGTTTCGAGAAACTTCAAAAGAAGTTTGAGGCACTGAAAGCCGAAGTCGAGGCGTTGAAAAAATAGCGACCAATAAGCTGTTTTTAGGCGAAACGCGGGATTATGAATAACAGCCAAAAACATTGTATTGTATGGGTCTGTCTAATCGCGCTTTTGCTCGGTTCGCTTTTATCGGCTAAAGAGCAAGCCGACGACCCGTTGCGTGCCGAAGCACTTGCCGGAAATATCGACTCTCAATTGAAGCTCGGCACGGAGTTTTTTTTCGGCACCCAAACGCGTCCGCGCAACTTGGTTCTGGCGGTGTACTGGTTTCGCCAGTCGGCGGAGCAGGGTAGTGCCGACGGAGCATACAATCTTGGTGTCAGCTACGAAAAAGGCTGGGGAGTCGATCGAATCAGTCTGATTCAAGCTTACGGCTGGTTCGACAAAGCGGCAAAGCAAAATCTCCCCGAAGCAAAATTGCGACTTGCGCTGCTCTTGGCGGCGGGAGTTCCCGATGAACACCTGACCAAAGAGACCTTGCCCGGCATCGCGGCGGATCGCCCCGCCGCGTTTCGATTGTTGCGTGAACTTGCCAAAGGCGGTTATCTGCCCGCCGCCCGTGAATTCGGCAGGCTTATTTTCAACGACCGTGCCTCGCGTGAAGCGAACGGCAAAGAGGCGCGTGAACTTTTGATCTTATCGGCCCACTCCGACGATGTGGAGTCTTTGCTTTTGCTCGGGACGTATTTTCGCGACGCGATCGGGGGATCCGGCGATCAGAGTAAGGCGTTTGAATGTTATAAAAAAGCCGTCGAGCTCGGCAGCAACGAGGCAAAGGTCAACCTGGCAACGGCGTATGAGTTCGGTTTTGGGGTTGCTGCCGATCCGCAACGCGCCTTTGAGTTGGTAAAAGAAGCCGCCGTTGCGGGAAATCCCCGGGCGCAACTTCGACTTGGCGACTATTATCTCAACGGCGATATGGTGAAACATTCGTTGACGGAGGCGTTGAGTTTGTACCGTAAATCGTTTGATGCCGGGTATTTGTCGGCGGCAGTAAGGTTGGGTCGTTGCGCCGAATTGGGGCTTGGAATGAGAGCCGACCCGGTTCGCGCCGCCGAACTCTACGGTATTGCGGCGCGTGCCGGAGACCCCGATGGTCAGTACGCCTTTGGTCGTTGTCATCAAAAAGGTATCGGCATGGATTCCGATGCCGCCGGAGCAGTATTTTGGTTCAAAACCGCCACTGCGGCAGGGCAGCTTGACGCGATTCGCGAGCTCGGCATTTGCCTGTTGATCGGAAACGGGGTGGAAAAGGATGAAGCTCAAGGAGTTAAGCTACTCGAAGCCGCCGTTGCCTCCGGCGATGCCGAAGCGATGGTCATACTAAACAATCATTAGTTTTTAGAGATACCCTGAATCTAACGGTTGAGCGGGTGATAGCATGAGACGCTCGGAGCAACGCCGTTGCGCGAATTCTCGATGGAATTTTTCATGTTTGCGAGCATTTTTCGCTCCAGCTTGGTGTATTCACGGCGGTGAAGCTGCATTTCAGAATCGAGCAAAGATTCCGCCGAATCAAACCGTCCGAGGTCACGCAACAATTCGGCGTAGCGCAAAACCAATTGCACGTTGAATTCCGAGCTTTCGCGTTTTTCCTGACTGAGATAATGCTCGGCGGTTTGAAGCGCGTCTTCGGGGAGTTTGAGATATTTATGCAAAATATCGAAACGCAAAAACCATAAAAATGGAACTTGCGGGGACTCTTCTATCAGTTGATCCAGTCGGGTGAGTGCCTCATCGTATTTGCATTGTTTAATTAGCGCGTTGACCTGACCGACCAACGGGGCGGGTCTTTTGCGGAATCGTTGCGGTAAGATCAAAAAATCGACAGCTCCGCGGGAAATACCAGGAAGATAAAAGAGGACAAAAAGAATGCCGATGACAAACAAAAATGCAATCGCCTCTAAATAGTAGTACCCTGCGGCCACCGGGGATCCCCCGCTGTGGATCTCGCTGGCCATCGCAAAAAACCTGCGCATAACCATGGCGCAAAGAACCAGCATAATCAAAAGCTTGGCGACTTTTTCAAGACGTTCACGCAGCATGATATAATTCCCGCTTTTAAATTGTCAAAATCGTGCTATATTAGAGCGAATAACGAAATATACATCAGTAATTAACCGTGTCAAGGAATATTTGAGAATATGGGCATTTATCGCACCCACACTTGCGGGGAGCTTCGCAAAGCGGAGGTTGGCAAAAGCGTTCGCGTTTCGGGTTGGATTCACAGTGTACGTGACCACGGCGGCGTGATTTTTATCGATTTGCGCGACCATTACGGCATTACTCAGGTGGTGATTGACCCGGAATGCGCGTTTTACCAGTCGCTGGAACGTTGGCGCGTGGAGACGGTGGTGCGGTTCGACGGCGAGGTGGTGGCGCGTTCGGCCGAGACGGTGAATCCGAAACTCGGCACCGGTGAAATCGAAGTGCGTGCCGTGGATATGGAGATTTTAGGCGAAGCCGACGTGATTCCGTTTCAGGTGGCGAAAGACGACCAGGCACCCGAGGCGATGCGGCTCAAATACCGTTTTCTCGATTTGCGGCGCGAGGAGCTGCACAAAAACGTCATTTTGCGCAGTCAAATAGTTGCCGAGATTCGCCGTTATATGACCTCGTTGGGGTTCAACGAGTTTCAGACTCCGATTTTGACCGCGAGCAGCCCGGAAGGGGCGCGGGATTATCTGGTTCCCTCCCGGTTGCACCCCGGCAAATTCTACGCGTTGCCGCAGGCTCCGCAACAGTTTAAACAGTTGCTTATGGTCGCCGGGTTCGACCGTTATTTTCAAATTGCGCCGTGTTTCCGCGATGAAGATGCCCGCGCCGACCGCAGCCCCGGCGAGTTTTACCAGCTTGACGTTGAGATGAGTTTTGTCGAGCAGGACGATATTTTTGCGGTAATCGAAGGTTTGCTTACCGATGTGTTCGGCAAGTTCAGCACCAAAGAGTTCTCCAAGCCGCCGTTTGTACGTTTGCCGTACCTTGAAGCGATGGATCGTTTCGGCTCGGACAAGCCGGACTTGCGCAACCCGCTTGAAATGATCGATGTTACCGAACATTTCCGCGATTGCGGTTTTCAGGCGTTCGCCGGAACCGTCGCCAACGGCGGAGTGGTTCGGGCGATTAAAGCACCGAATGTCGCCGGAAAACCGCGCAAATTCTTCGATGATCTAATTAAATTTGCGCAGGAGAACGGCGCGAAGGGCATGGCGTATATCATCTGGACGGCGGAGGGTGAAAAAAGCCCGATTGTGAAGTTCCTTACGCCCGAGATCGTTGCCGCGCTCAAAGCTGCCGGCAAGGTCAATACAGGCGACGCACTCTTCTTTTTGGCGGACAAAAAGAAAGCAGTACAAAAAATCGGTGGAGCGGTGATTCCCGAACTCGGTCGGCAGTTGGAGCTGATTGATAAAAATGTGTTCAAATTTTGCTGGATCGTCGATTTCCCGATGTTTGAGGAAGACGAAGAGACCGGTCAGACGGTTTTTTCTCACAATCCCTTTTCGATGCCGCAAGGGGGTATGGAAGCGTTGCTCAACAAAAATCCGCTTGAGATTTTGGCGTATCAGTACGACATTGTCTGCAACGGCATTGAGCTTTCGTCGGGGGCGATTCGCAACCACCGTCCCGATATTATGTACAAGGCGTTTGAAATCGCCGGATACGACCGAAGCGTGGTCGATGAGAAGTTCGGCGGCATGATCAACGCGTTTAAGCTCGGCGCGCCTCCGCACGGCGGTATCGCTCCGGGAGTGGATCGCATGGTTATGCTGTTGACAGATTCCCCGAATATCCGCGAAGTGATCGCGTTCCCGTTCAACCAGCAGGCGCAAGATCTGATGATGAACGCTCCGGCGGAAGTTTCGAGCAAACAGCTCAGGGAGCTTCATATCGAGGTGAAGTTGCCGAAACGGCAGGAAAAACCAACCACAGAAACGCCATTGGGGTGAACGATGAATTTGGCGCGGTCGGGGGTTGTTTTAGCTTGGCTCTTGTTCACGGCGACGGTCGTGAGTGCGGGCGAGTCATTGCTGAAATTCGTTCCGACCGAAAGCGAATATGTGATTGCCGTCGATGCGCAATCGCTCCAAAACTTGACCTTTTTTAAGAAGTTAACTAATGAAGCTTCCAATGGGCGGTTTTTTTTAGCTGATTTTGAGCGAAATTACAATCTTAGATTTTCCGATTGCACGAAACTTTTGTTTGTCGGGGTTAACAAACGTTTACGCGGTTTGTTGGCGGAGACGACGCTATCTGAGTCGGATTTGGCGCAACGTTTTCGCCGATACGGCGACCGCTTTTCAATTGAGGGAGAATCGGGGCGAAAGATCTACTGTCTGGATACGGAGAGCTCAAACCGGGATGGACAAGTTAAAATCGGCGTGACCTATTTTGAACCCCAAACCGTGTTTGCGGCGGAACGCAAGCACATCGCGGCGTTTTTGACGCTCAATGCAATTCCGGCGGAAAAAGGCAAAACAATATTAGTAACTCCAAACGGCGAGCCGTTGGCGTGGAGTTTTATCGATTTCGGTACGTTTTTTGGTTCGACCTCAAAAAAACGAAAAGATTTTGGGGCGTTGCTTTTTAACGGCGTAAGAAACCTTTTTGCCGAACTTAATGTTTATGGTGACGGCGATTCGTGGCGTATTGATCTATCGGCACAGTGCGACAATGCTCAAAGTGCCAGGCAATTTGCCTTCGGGATTCCGTCGTATTTACAATTGGCGGGGTCTCTTTTGTTTTCCGATGACCCGGCACTTGGTCAAGAGTTGCTTAAACAAATAAAATTTATTCCCGATGGCGAGCGGGTAATTGGTGAGTTGACGCTTTCCCGTCAGCTTGCCGAGCGTTTGGCAAATTATCTAAAAGCACAAGCGAAGAGTCGGATCGTGCCTCCCGACCCGATTCCGGCGGATATTAAAGCGCAATCGACGAAAGAACAGCGAGATTGAACCGGCGAAAGCTTACACGTGCTTTTCGATATTTCGCAATGGCGTTGCTGTTGTTTGCAATTATGGTTTTTTTCTTTAGAAGCAAGTTGCGCGATTTTTCGGTGGATGATACAAAATTTGCAACGGAGATAGAAGCTGCCGCCCAGCGGCACGGACTTGATCCGCAACTGGTTCGTTCGGTGGTGTTTCAGGAGAGCCGTTTTGACCGGTTTGCCCGGGGTAAATCCGGTGAAATCGGACTAATGCAAATCATGCCGTCGGGGGCGGCGGCGGAGTGGGCGAGGCGGAATCGGCAAAGAAAGCCGAACGCGACGGAATTGTCCGATCCGGCGATGAATTTGGAGATCGGGTGCTGGTATTTGGCACACGGCATGAAAAAATACGCGGCGTATAAGCAAGGAACAGAGTTGGCGTTGGCGCGTTACAACGCAGGAGAGAGACGTTCGGAGAGATGGAAGCCGACGGATAACAACGGCGATGTGGTGAGCAAAATCGGGATTCACAGCACCCGGGATTATGTGGAAAAAATTATGGCGCGTTACAAAAAGTACAAAAGGCAGGTGATGCGGTGAAATTTGTCTTGATCTGGAGCGTGTTTTTCGGTTTTTCGCTTTTATCGACGGCGGAAGAGTTAAAGTCGATGTCTGATGTTCGTTTTGCGGAAGAGATCAAAGCCGCCGCCAATCGTCACGGGCTTGATCCGCACCTGGTTAGGGCGGTGATTTTTTATGAAAGCGGGTTTGATCCGTTTGCCCGCGGTAATTCGGGGGAAATCGGCTTAATGCAAATCTTGCCGTCGGGGGCGGTGGCGGATTGGGCGAGAATAAAATCTCAAGATATTCCAAGTGTGCATACATTGTTCGACCCGGATGTAAATTTGGAGATCGGGTGCTGGTATTTGGCTTACGGCATAAAGAAATACGCGGCGTATCGGCAGGCTATTGAGTTGGCGTTGGCGCGTTACAACGCCGGGGAGAACCGTTCGGAAAAATGGAAGCCGATGCATAACAACGGCGATGTGCTTGAGCGCATTGAGATCATCGGCACGCGTAATTATGTGGAAAAGGTTATGGAACGTTATAAAAAGTATAAGGGAATCCTCTGAAATTATGAGTGTTATACCAAAGATACTTTTGAGTATCTCTAAAAACCGGCATATTCGCAATTTGAAGGTGCGATTTTGCAAGTATCGGGCTAACATAGGGTTAACCAGATGCGAGCAAGATCGCGCATACAAATGTGAGATGCGATTTTTAGCCAAGTTTCCAGTTTTTAAAGGTATTCTTTTGCTTGAAATAGTGCTTTTTGTCGCGCCGTTTCTGCTGGCACAGGAAGCCGCGGACGAGGCGAAACCATCGCCCGATGCGGCTTGGCGTACCGAGTTCACCGACCCGAAAAATCTGGAAATCAGCTGGAAATTTGACGGCAGCAAATTTTTAGTGTCGCGAACCAAGTTTTATATTGACTCCGAGCAAACCGCATCCAGCGGGAAAATTATGGTGGTTGAAGCCAACAAGGCGACCGGGGTCATGCTTTCCGCTCCGAAAGCCGATTTATCGAAGACTCCGGTGATGCGTTGGCGTTGGCGGGTGGTGCGTCCGATAGCACTTGCCGACGATGCGAAAGAACCGGATGATCAGTCGGTTGTGATCTATTTTGGCGACGGCACCTTGCTGAAGCAACGTTGCATTAGTTACCAGTGGGATGTGAATAACCCCATAGGTCATGTTGGGCAAAAAAAATATGCGGCGGGAATGTTGACCGTCAATTATCAAACCATTCGTAATCGGACGACTCCTTCGGGGGTCTGGGTGACGGAAGAACGCAACGTAGTCGAAGATTACGTCAAGGTGTACGGAAAAAAGCCGAACTCGTATTTTATCATCAGTGTCGGGGCGAACAGTCAGTATACCGGCTCGAACAGCCGGGCAGAGATAGATTTTATCGAATTTGTCCCGGCGCGGGAGCAAGTGCAAAAGGATGTACTCAAGCCGTGAATCGCCGCATTGCAATTACCGGGGCTGCCGGGTTTATCGGTCGGGCGTTGGCGGAGCGGATTGATCGTGAAACCGGCTTTGAATCCGTCCGCATTGTGCGGTGCGATTTCGAGCAGGGCAGATTGTTTGAGCGTCTTGCCGGTTGTGAAGCAGTTGTGCATCTTGCCGGATTAAGTCGCGGCGATGACCCGGAGGCGTTGTACCAGGTCAATATGGAGTTGACCGAGAGCGTGGCGGAGGCGGTTATGCGTACCGCGTCGATTCGCCGTATGGTGTTTTGCTCTACCACGCATGAGGCGAAAGAGAGTGCCTACCACGCGTCGAAGCGAGACGGGCGGGCGTATTTTGATGTTGTTGCGGCGAAAAAAGGAATTGAGTCGATCGGGGTTCTTATGCCCAATGTGTTCGGTCCGGGGGGGCGACCGTTCTACAATTCGGTGGTGGCGACTTTTTGCAAGTTGCGTTCGGAGAATAAACCCTTGACAGTTCACCCTGGAGCGGGGAGCGTAAAGCTGATTTATATCGATAGTTTGGTGGAAAAATTGTTGACCGCAGCAACGGCTTCAGGGGTGGTAAACCCTCTGATTTTGTCTGAAGAGTACGAGGTGGAAGTCGCGGAAATCGCCCGATTGCTGGAGTCGTTTGATTTGAACGGCTGCCCGCAAGAGCGGTTTGCCCGCGATTTGTGGAAAAGTATAAACCTGATTCCGTGAGAAAAATTTGGATAAGCGATGCTATCGCTTGATTGTCAGGTGCTTGTAAAAAAACGTAACTTCTCCTGCTAGGTGAAGAGAGGATTTTTTTTGCAAGTGCATGAAAAACAATGGATAATATCGATTGCCATAATTTTTTTCACGGATTCAGGTATAAAGTTAACCTAAAAGCTACTTAACTGTTTATAGAGAGGTGACAAAAATGGGTATCGGCTGGACGGAACTGATTGTGATTTTCTGTGTGGTGTTGCTCTTTTTCGGGGCGAAACGCATTCCTGAAGTGGCACGAGCTCTGGGACGGGCGTCGCGGGAATTTAAGAATGCCCGCGATTCGGTAGTTAATGAGGTAAAAGACGGTTTTGCCGAAGAGACAAATAAAGAGCAATGCAAAAACTCACCTGATTCTGATAAAAAAGCGTAATGAGCGAATCCGATTCGAGTTTTTTGGTGCATCTTGAGGCGTTGCGTCAGGTTTTGTGGCGTGACGTTGCGGCGATTTTTGTGTTGTTAATACCGGGGTTTTTTGTCGCCGTACCACTGTTGGAATGCCTGATCATACTGATTTGTCCGCAGGAATTCAAGCTCAATTATTTTTCGCCGATGGAGCCGCTGATAGTGCAACTCAAGCTCGGATTGCTTTTGGCGATTATCGGAGCGATGCCGGTTATTCTCTGGCAGACGGCGCGTTTTGTCGCTCCGGGTCTGTACGCGCATGAGCGGAGCGTATGTCTGAATACAGTAGTTGTCGCGCTGTTGCTGTTTTTTGCCGGAGCGGCGATCGGGTTATTCGGGGCGGCACCGTTGATGATGCGGTTTTCCGCTGATTTCGCCTCGGAATCGCTTGCGCCGGTGATCGGGATTGGCAACTTTGTCAATTTGGTCGCGCTGCTGTCTTTGAGTTTCGGGGTTATGTTTCAGTTGCCGGTGTTGCTGGTGTTTTTGGTGAAATTCGGGATAATTGAGCTTGCCGCGTTGCGGCGGAGCCGACCGATTGCGGTGGTGCTGATTTTTGTTTTGGCGGCGATTTTAACTCCGCCGGACATCGTAAGCCAATTGATGCTCGGTGTGCCGACTTGGCTGTTGTTTGAGTTTGCTTTGATCGTCGCCGGGCATTGCAAAAAAAATGAAAATATGAATTCGGAAATTACGGAAAAGCCTATCGCAACGGATTCGGATTCAAGGCGTGCCAAAGCCGAAACCATCTCCGAAAACGGCGAAAAAAGTGCGATAGATGCGGTTTATCGCGATTCTTGGCGCGAAAAACGGCGAAAAAATCGGCATTTCGGAGTGATAAATACCCATTATCGCGGACAAAAGGGGGTAAAAAAGTGAATAAAACGAGAAAATCTCGCTTTTTTAACGATTTACGCTTGCGAAAATCTGTTTTAGGGTTTATTTTAAGTGTCCTCGTGTTGTGTGGTGCAAAAAATGCCTATGCAGACGGGACGGTTGCCGAGGGCGGTAAATCCGACGCGGTGGTCACGATTCGATCGCAAGATGCTGAGCGATTGAGGGAGTTGAACCGCTTGCGCGATTTGGCAATGCAGACCGCCGAGAAGATGAAAAAATTGGAGTTGGAGCTATCCGCCGCGAAACAGGCGAATGCGGTACTCAACACCGAGTTGATTGAGTTGAGAACTAAACTACAAGCGGAAAGCGAAAGTCTCCGCCAAATGCAGCTGTGGTTTGCCGGTGTCCTATCAGAAGGGACAGTGCGAAAATCCGACAAACGGGAAGAACAGCAACTTTTGGCAATCGGGAGGCTTTCAAAAGACGGAGTTGAGCTTGCCCTCAACGCCGTTGATTTCTGCGACTACGTGCAAATTCTTTTGCAAGAGCTGCCGATCGGGAAGGTGAGGCAGGCGGAGTACCGGCTTAGGCTGGACGATCTTGCAAGAAAAGCGCGCAGGTTCATCGCCGGGGCGGAGGATTCGCAAGAGTCCGAGGCAAAAATCGAAGCGTTGCGAACGTGTCGAATTCTCGCGGTGAATCGGGAACTTCGGGTTGTGGTGTTGTCGGTGGGGTCGATCAACGGTGCTTTTGCCGGAATGATCTACCGCTCTGGGAAGAACCGGCAGGAACAACTAAAAGTTCTCAGTGTGCGACCAGCCGTCGCGGCGGCAATTCTAATTCGGGGCAGTATTGAAAATTTGACTCCGGGTATGGAAGCTGTGGCGGGCGAAGAGAGAGCCGAAGAAGAATCGGGAAGGTGATTTTTCGGCTCAAACAAACAATGACAATATGGAACGGACGGCACTTGGCGGTTCGCTCCGGAAAATCGAGAACCGGATTATGGAAGTAAGAGCTTTGACAAAAAATGTGCGGATTAGTCCGGAAAAGGCGCGGCATGTGTCACGTCTGATCCAGGGGAAGTCCGCAGTTGAGGCGCTGGCGATCGTCGAGCTGAGTCCGCGAAAAGCGGCCGGTTTGCTGGGCGACACCTTGCGCTCCGCAGTTGCCAATGCCGAGAACAACCTTGATGTGAACCGGAAAGAACTTACCGTAAAAGCGGCATTGGTCTCTCCCGGCCCGATCATCAAGCGTTTCCGTGCGAAAGCGCGTGGGTCGGCGGGTCGGATCCGCAAGCGGACCAGCCATTTAGAAGTTATTTTGACGGACAATATATAGGGGATTGAATCGTGGGACAAAAAGTTAATCCTATCGGATTGAGAACAGCCCTCACCAAGAATTGGGAATCCCGTTGGTTTCCGAGTAAGGCGTTTGGCAGTAAGAATCTGTTTGGCGAATGGCTTCACGAGGATCTTGCGATCCGCAAGTTCATCAAAGAGAAGTTTGCCGCTGCTGCGATTGCCCGGATTCAAATTGAGCGATTCGCCAATCGGGTGCGGGTTATCATTTCTTCGGCGCGTCCGGGGCTTTTGATCGGCAAAAAAGGGGCGGAGCTTGACGCGTTGCGCGCCGAGATTTCCAAGTTGGTTGCCGACAAGGAAGTGTTTACCGAGATCGTCGAAATCCGCCGTGCGGAGACCAATGCCCAGCTGGTTGCCGAGAGTATCGCGCAGCAGTTGGAGCGTCGTATCGGCTTTCGCCGTGCGATGAAACGTTCGATTCAGACCGCCATGGAGATGGGTGTGGACGGTATAAAGATCAACTGTGCCGGTCGTTTGGGCGGCGCGGAGTTGGCGCGGGAAGAGCAGTACAAAGAAGGACGCGTTCCGTTGCACACGCTCAAGGCCAATATCGACTACGGATTCACCGAGGCGAACACCACCGCCGGTAAGATCGGGGTAAAGGTTTGGATTTGTCACAAAGACTCTATTGAGGAGCAAGATTATGCCGTTAATGCCAAAAAGGGTAAAGTACAGAAAAATTCAGCGCGGAAGTAACGCCGGGCTTGCCACGACCAACAATAAGTTGGATTTTGGCGATTTTGCGTTGCAGGCGTTGACTCGCGGGTACGTTACCAATAATCAAATTGAAGCCGCGCGTGTTGCGATCAACCGTCATTTGAAACGTCGCGGTAAAGTGTGGATTCGTATGTTTCCGTTCCGTTCTTTCACCAAGAAGCCGTTGGAAGTCCGCATGGGCAAAGGAAAAGGCGCGGTTGAAGGATGGGTGGCTCCGGTATTGCCGGGTCGGGTACTTTTTGAAGTGTCCGGTTGCAGTGAATCCGTCGCCAAAGAAGCGATGAGCCGTGCGGCGAACAAGCTTTGCTTGCGTTGCAAATTTTTGGCTCGGGAAGATTAATTGAGGTCAATTAAGATGAAAATCAAAGAAATTCGTGAGCTTTCGGATGCCGAATTGGTGACTAAAATCGCCGATTTGCAACGGGAGAAGTTGAACCTCAAGATCCAGTCCCGTACCGGTCAGCTTGAGAAGACTGCCCGCGTCCGGCAAATTCGCCGTGACGTTGCGCGCATCTACACCGAACAGACCGCCCGGGCGGCGAAAGTCCAGTGAGGGATAAAATGAGTGAAGCTGTAGTTGAAGTCCGGGGAAACCGGAAAGAGCGCGTCGGCGTGGTCGTCAGCGATGTCCAAGAGAAGACTATCGTGGTAAAAGTTGACCGTCGCACGCCGCACCCGCTGTATCAGAAGATCGTGAAAGTCAGTAAGAAATTTACCGCTCACGATGAGAAAAACGAGGCGAAAAAAGGCGATACTGTGCGTATTGTCGAGACGCGTCCGTTGAGTAAAAACAAGTGCTGGCGGCTGTTGGAAATCATCAGTCGTCAGGAACAGCAATAACCTTCGGGAGGATATGCAATGATTCAAATGCAGTCAATTCTGGAGGTTGCCGACAATTCCGGAGCGAAATCAATCTTAACCATGGCGGTTTTGGGTCAGGCCCGGACGGTCGCGGGGGTTGGTGACATCATCACCGGAGCGGTGCAAGAAGCGCTTCCCGATGGTTCGGTAAAGAAGGGGCAAGTGGTTAAAGCGGTGGTAGTTCGCACGGCGGCTAAGATTCGTCGCCCGGACGGCTCCTACCTTAAGTTCGACAAGAACGCCGCGGTGCTCATCGACAAAGACAAAAACCCTGTCGGCACCCGTATTTTCGGGCCGGTGGCGCGTGAATTGCGAGACAAGGATTTTATGAAGATTATCTCGCTTGCGCCGGAGGTGCTTTAATGAACAAATACCATGTGAAAAAGGGTGACAAAGTTGTGGTGAACTCCGGCAATTACCGGGGTGAAAAAGCGACGATCGCCGCGATTCTTCCTAAAAAGGATCGGGTTGTTCTCGCGTTCACATCCAACAAAGATCACGCGATCGGCAAGCGGACGATCAAGAAGAGCAAGCTCAATCCGAATGGCGGAATGATCGAGCGTTCGGTGTCGGTGCATGTCTCGAACGTCAATCCTGTTGCTGCGGACAAGACGGAGTAGTGAAAAATGCCTGATATGAAGAAAAAATACAATGCGGAAATCCGCGGCGCACTTCAGACCAAGTTGGGTTTGAAGAATGTGATGCAGATTCCGAAGCTTGAGAAGATTGTAATCTCAACGGGTATCGGCTCGGATGCCGAGCGCGATGCGTTCACTGAGGCGAAGAAACACATTGCCGCGATGACCGGTCAACAGCCGGTGATTACCAAGGCACGCAAAAACGTTTCCAACTTCAAGTTGCGGGTAGGTATGCCGGTCGGTGTGATGGTCACATTGCGTGGCAATCGGATGTACGAGTTTCTTGACCGTTTCGTTCACAACGCGATGCCGCGGGTACGTGACTTCCGGGGAATTCCGAAAACCGGTTTCGACGGTGTCGGCAATTACAACCTCGGAGTTTCGGATGTTTCGGTGTTCACCGAAGTTGACACTGACAAACTGAAATACCCGCTCGGCGTGAATCTGACGTTTGTCACGACAGCCAAAGACGACGTTGCGGCGCGTGAACTTCTCAAAATGTTGGAAGTTCCGTTCGAGGAATAAAGGAAGGATTGCATCATGGCGAAACTTAGTTTAATGGTGAAGGCCGAACGCGGGAGCAAATTCCCGGTGCGGAACTACACTCGTTGCAAAGCTTGCGGGCGTGCCCGCGCTTATATCGGCAAATTCCAGCTCTGCCGTATCTGTTTCCGTGAACTTGCCTCCAAGGGGCAGATTCCGGGCGTGACCAAGGCCAGCTGGTAAGAGAGGAACACTACAATGAGTATGCAAGATCCCATTGCCGACATGTTGACCCGGATTAGAAACGCCGGTTCGGCAGGGTTGAAGAAGGTCGAGATGCCGAGTTCCAAAGAGAAAGCGGCAATCGCGAAAGTGCTAAAAGAGGAAGGCTACATTTCCGACTTTGCGATCAGTGAAGACGGGGTGAAACGCCAACTGACAGTTGAGCTTAAATACGTGAACGGCAAATCCGTGATCGATGGCATTGAGCGGGTGAGCAAGCCCTCTTGCCGGGTTCATTGCGGCAGCCGGGAGATTCCGCGGGTTCGCAACGGTTTGGGTACGGTGATCCTGACCACTCCTTCGGGGGTGCTTTCGGGGCGTGCCGCTGCCAAGGCGAACGTCGGCGGTGAAATTCTCTGTTACGTCTGGTAATTAAAGAACAGGAACTTAAAATATGTCTCGAATTGGCAATAAAGCGATTGCGATCCCTTCAGGAGTGAAGGTCGCCGTTGACGCTGCCGGAGTGACAGTAGAAGGCAAAGCGAAGCTTTCACTGCCGCTCCCGCCGTTTGTCGCTGTGGAGGTCAAGGACGGCAACGTCCATGTCTCGACCGCTTCTGACGACCGCAAGGCGAGCGCGATGCAGGGGTTGACTCGCAGCTTGATCAATAATATGGTCATTGGTGTGACAGCCGGGTTCAAAAAAGAGCTTCAGATCGTCGGAGTCGGTTACAAGGCGCAGCTCACCGGCAAAAAGCTGGTGCTGAACCTCGGGTATTCGCACACGATCGAATACTCCGTGCCGGAATCGGTCAAGGTGGTAGTAGAGGGGCCCAAAATTACGATTGAGGGCGCAGACAAACAGGCGGTCGGCGAAGTCGCCGCTGAAATTCGTCGTTTTCGTCCGCCGGAACCCTACAAGGGCAAAGGCATTCGTTATTCCGACGAGCGGATCATCCTCAAAGAAGGCAAATCCGTGGGTTAACCCCGGGTTTAAGGAGCTTATAAAATGGCTGTTAAAGATAGAAAAACAATGCGTACGCGCCGTCATTTGCGGATTCGTAAAAAGATTTCCGGTACAGCGGCACGTCCGAGATTTTGCGTCAGCATCACCGCCAACCACATTTACTGTCAGTTTATCGACGATGTGGCAGGCGTTACACTGGCGGTCACTTCGAGTCTTGACCCGAAGTTCAAGGCCGAGAACGCGAAGCCGAATATGGCGGGAGCACTTCTGCTCGGAAAACTCGCGGCGGAAGCGGCTAAAGCTGCTAACGTTACGGAAGTCGTTTTCGACCGTTCCGGGTACAACTATCACGGGAGAATGAAGGCGATTGCCGAGACTGCCCGCGAAAACGGACTTAAGTTCTAAGGAGAACTCTCATGGCGAAACGTGATAATTTTAATGAAGCACCTCAGAGCGAATTTGACGAGAGTGTCATTTCGATCAACCGCAGTGCGAAGGTCGTCAAAGGCGGCAAAAACTTCAGTTTCGGTGCATTAGTGGTAGTCGGCGACCGTAATGGTCGGGTCGGTTACGGCTATGGTAAGGCGAACGAAGTTTCTGATGCGATCCGCAAAGGCGGAGAGGCGGCACGACGCAATTTAGTGACTGTTCCGATGAACGGTCAAACCTTGCCGCATGAAATCGAAGTGAAATTCGGTGGAGCGCGGGTTTTGTTGCGTCCGGCATCTTCGGGTACCGGTTTGATTGCCGGCGGAGCGGTTCGGGCGATTCTTGAGCTTGCGGGTGTCAAGGACGTTTTGGCGAAGTCTCTCGGCGCGGCGAACGCGGCAAACGTGGCAAAAGCGACGTTTAAGGCGATTTCGCAGCTCTCGACGCGTGCGGATGTATTTGCGCGTCGCGGCGTTCCGATGCCGCAAGCGGCGTCGGTTGCTGCTCCGGCGGTGGAAAATAACTAATCGACTATATAGGAAGTTTTGATTATGAAACTGCATGAACTCAGCCCCAACGCCGGATCTAAGAAACGGCGCAAGCGGGTCGGGCGCGGCGACAGCTCCGGTCTGGGTAAGACGGCCGGACGCGGGGAGAAGGGGCAAAAGTCCCGTACCGGTTCGTCGATTCGTCCGTTTTTTGAAGGCGGTCAAATTCCGCTGTTCCGTCGGTTGCCGAAGCGCGGCTTCAACAGCCCGGATCATATTGAGTACCACTTGATCAACTTGAACATCCTCGAAGAAAATTTCAACGCGGGTGACGTGGTCGATCGGGATTCTTTGCTTGCGAAGAATCTTTTGGGTAAAAAAATTCAGATGATCAAGATTCTTGCCAATGGCGAGATTACGAAATCTCTGACGGTCAAGGCGGATAAATTTTCTGCCCAAGCTGTAGTCAAGATCGAAGCCGCCGGCGGCAAGGTCGAAGTGGTGGAATAAAAAAACCGGGAAAGACGGTAAGTTATGTTGCAGGCATTTATAAATACGTTGAAAGTAAAAGATCTGCGTAATCGCCTGATGTTCACGGCACTGATTATCGTGCTGGTGCGTTTTGCGAGTAGTATTCCTTGCCCCGGAGTTGATCCGGCGGCACTGGAAAGTTTTATGGCGGAATTAAGTGCCAGCAGCAAAGACGGCGGTGGGTTTATGGCGTTTATCGACCTGTTTTCGGGCGGTGCTTTAACGCACTTTGCTTTGGGGGCGCTCGGTATTATGCCGTACATCACCGCGTCGATTATCGTCCAACTCTTAGTGCCGGTGATCCCCTCGTTGGAGAAACTCCAGCGTGAGGGGGAAACCGGTCGCCAGAGAATCTCCCAATACACCCGTTATTTGACTTTGATTGTCTGCGTGGTTCAAGGGATGATGGTGGCGCTTGCGATGATCAATCCGAGTAAGATTGGGTTGCCGGCGCCGAGTCACCCGCTTTATTTGGGCAATGAGCAGATTTTCATTTTGATGACGATTTTGGTTTTGACCACGACCACGATGATTTTTACGTGGCTCGGGGAACAGATTACCGAACGCGGTATCGGCAACGGGGTATCGTTGATTATCACGATTAACATTGTTTCGCGTTTGCCGCAATCGGTGATCGAGTTAGTCCAGATGGCGTGGAACGGTCAAACCCCGGATGGCACGACCTTTAACGCAGTTCAGTTGCTTTTGCTTATGGTGGTCTTTTGTGCGGTCACGGCGGCGACGATTATGCTTTCGCAGGGTTATCGCCGGGTACCGATTCAGATGGTTCGCAAGACAGTCGGCAAGCAAATGACCGGTGGATCGACTTACATGCCGCTCAAGGTCAATTTTGCCAATGTCATGCCGATCATTTTCGCCGGAGCGATTTTGATGTTTCCTGAGTACGTGTTCCGTTACTTTGCCAGTAAGCCTTCTGCCAGTACGATTTGGATGCGCTTGGCGCAGACTTTTCAGCAGGATGGCGCGGGTTATATGATCTCTTATGCGATTCTGATTTTGGCGTTCAGCTTCTTTTGGGTGGCAAATCAGTTTAACCCGATTCAGATTGCCGACAACCTCAAAAAAGAGGGGGCGTTTATTCCGGGCATCAGTCCGGGGCAGCCGACGGCGGATTTTCTCGATACGGCTATGACGCGGGTCACAGCGGGCGGTGCGGTGTTTTTGATGGCACTTGCGTTGTTTCCGATGTTTCTCTACTCCAGCTTCAAGATTCCGTTTATGGTCGCGCAGTTCTTTGGCGGAACTTCGCTGCTGATTATGGTCGGCGTGGTGCTGGACACCATCAGTCAGCTTGAGTCGCATTTGACCATGCGCCATTACGATGGATTTTTGAAGAGTGGCCGATTGCGGAGTCGAAGCGGAAACTAATCTATCGGCGAAACAGCGAAATATTGTAGCGTTATGTCGGACTGGTCCGACCGGTTGCGGCTGGTTGAATCAGTCCTTTTTATTTGAAAGAAGAAGCGATTTTATGAGCAACTGCATTGCAATCGACGGTCCGGCGGCATCGGGTAAGAGTACCATTGCCAAGCTGCTTGCCAAGAAGCTTAATATCGCGTATATTAACACCGGCAATCTTTATCGGGCAGTGGCACTTGCCGCGATTAGAGCAGGGCGTGACCTTGCGCGGCTTGACCGCGAGTTTCTCGAAACACTGAAGTTGGAATATACCCCAAACGAATCCGGCGACTATGTGCTAAAATTAAATGGCAAAGAGCTTGAAGCGGCGTTGCGGACACCTGAAGTGGCAACGGGAGCAAGTTTAGTTGCCACTGAGTCGGAGGTACGCGACTATCTGCTGGGAGTACAGCGCAACTTTGCCGGGAAAAATTTGATCGTTATGGAGGGTCGCGACATTGGTACGGTGGTTTTTCCCGACGCGGAATACAAATTTTTTGTCACTGCCACGCCGGAAGAGCGGGCCAGACGGCGGCTTGCCCAGAACGGGGAAACTGCGGACGGGGCGACGCTGTCGGAAGTTGCCCGCGAACTTGCTGCGCGGGATAAACAGGATTCCGAGCGACCGATAGCGCCGTTGAAACCGGCGGCGGACGCGGTTTTGATCGATACAACCAATTTAAATATCGAAGCTGTGATTGAGAAGATTATCGGGCAAATTAAACGGAGTAATTAGATGTATCACGAAACCGAATATCGAGTCCCCTATGCCGATACCGATCAAATGGGGGTGGTTTATTACGCCAATTATCTGACCTATTTTGAGCGGGGGCGTACCGAGATGTTGCGTTCGGTGGGTATGCCATACAGTGAAATGGAAAAAAGCGGATTTTTCCTGCCGGTGGCGGAGGCGTATTGCAAATATCACGCTTCCGCGCATTATGATGATTTGCTGACG
>JAISIP010000112.1 GCA_031261965.1 Victivallales bacterium
CGGGGAATTTGCCGTTTTTCCAGTTGAAATCGCCTTTTTCAATCACGATTCCGCCGATCGCCATGGCATGACCATCGGTGTATTTGCTGGTGGAATGCGTAACAATATCCGCGCCGAACTCAAACGGACGGCACAAATATGCCGTGGGGAAGGTATTATCTACAATAAGCGGAATTCCCGCTTCGTGTGCGATATTGGCAAAACGCTCAATGTCAAGCACCACCAACGCCGGGTTGGCGAGGGTTTCGGCAAAGATCGCTTTGGTGTTCGGTCTGATCGCCTGACGAACCGTTTCGGAATCGTCATCAGGTTGCACAAAAGTGAATTCAATCCCAAATTTGCCAAAAGTGTTAGTAAAGAGCGAAACTGTTCCGCCGTAAAGACTTGCCACGGCAATAATGTGATCTCCGGCTTGGGCTAAATTCATAATCGCCAGCATTGAGGCAGTTTGCCCGGCACTGACCGCCACCGCCGCAACGCCGCCTTCTAAGACCGACATTTTCTTCTCAAATGCGTCAACGGTGGGATTGGCCAGTCGTGTGTAAAAAAATCCTTCGGTTTTTAGGTCGAAAAGGTCGGCTACGCTTTGGGCGTTTTCATATTTGTAGGTGGTACTCTGGTAGAGCGGTAAAACGCGTGGTTCGCCGTTGCCGGGTTGATAACCGGCTTGAACCGCCTGAGTTTCAATATGCCAATTTTTGTTCATAATTTAGTTTTTTTCCTATGACAAATTACGGTGTGCTGATACGATAATGGTGGTGAATATAGCCGTTGAAATTCAAAATTACAAGCATTGCAGGGTTGCTTTTTGACGAAAAGGAGTGTATATTAGTTCCCCTGAGAGAGTATGATATTGAATAACGACACGGGAGCAGAAGAAGTCATGAGCACAGATGCAATACTTGAACGGGTAATTACCGTTGGCAACACCATGGGGCTACATGCGCGTCCTGCCGCTCAGTTGGCGAAAATCGCCTTGGATTTTGATGCTTCAATGAGCGTGGAGAAAATTGACGGCGGTGAAGACAGCGTGGCGGATTGCCGCAGTGTTTTATCGTTGCTTATGCTCGCCGCCGGGAAGGGAAGTCGCCTGATTCTCCGAGTCAGCGGCAGACAGGCTGAAGCCGCATTCAATGCGGCACTTGAATTTTTCGAGTCGAATTTCGGCGGGGAAGAGTAAAAAGGCGAAAAATGGCACTCCCCACTCAAACCATTCAGGCGATTGCGGTATCACCGGGCATTGCTATCGGGAGAACCACGCGAATTATTGATCAATCTCGTCATTGGGAACCCCAATTGCATAAAATCACCGCCGACGAGGTTGATTCGGAGCTTTCGCGTTACGTCGCAGCGTTGGCGTTGACCCGCACCCAGTTGATAAACCTCCGCAAAGAGGTACGAGACAAACTTCAGGCGCAAGATGCCGAAATCTTCGACGCGCATATTATGATTGTCGATGATCATAAACTGAATGCCGAAGTCGAAAAGGGGATAAAAACAGATCATTTTTCGGCTGAATACGCGCTTTATATTACCAGCGAACATGTTGCGAACGTATTTTCGGCGATGCCGGATGAATATTTGCGCGAACGTTCCGCCGATATTCGCGATGTCACTTCGCGAATTCTCTCAAATTTGACCAATATTCAAGTTCCCGGGCAGGAGCTTGACCTGGATGCCCGCCGGATTATCGTGGCGCATAGTTTGTCACCTTCTGAAACTGCGGAGTTGGATATCGAAAAGGTGCTGGGATTTGCCGTGGAAACCGGCAGTGTGACCAGCCATGCCGCTATTCTCGCCCGTTCGATGCATTTGCCGGCGATCGTCGGAATTCCGCCGGAATTGCCGGAGCAACTCACCGCCGACGATAAGATTATCATCGACGGATTTGGCGGTAAACTGGTAATCAACCCCGATGCCCGCACCGAAGAGGCCTACCGGCTGAAAAAAGCCGAAGTCGGTCAGATTCGGAGTCGGCTTGAGAGCGAAAGTGAGCTGCAACCGGAGACGACGGACGGGTTTATTGTTCAGCTTGCCGCAAATCTGGATTCCCCGGATAAGATTGCCGAGGTGAAGCGCTGCGGGGCAAGTGGTATCGGGCTTTTTCGCACTGAATATTTGTTTATGAATCGCTCGACCTTGCCGAATGAAGAGGAGCAGTTTGAGGTTTACAAAAAGATTTTAGCCGAGTGCGACAACGCGCCGTTGATAGTTCGGACACTGGATGTCGGCGGGGACAAGTTCAACACCAATATCTACCGTGCCAACGAACAGAATCCGTTTCTCGGTTTTCGGGGAATTCGGTTGTGCTTGCATGAGCGGCGTGACATTCTTGAGACCCAGCTTCGTGCATTGTTGCGTGCCGGGGTGTTTGGCAATCTGAAAATTATGTTGCCGATGGTGAGCAGCATTCGCGAAGTTATTGAGGTGCGTTCAATCGTCGGGCAGTTGCAACATCAACTCAAAAGCGAAGGCAAAGAGTATGTATCGGATCTTTCGCTCGGGGTGATGGTCGAAACTCCGGCGGCGGCGTTGATGGCGGACAAACTTGCACCGCTGGTCGATTTTTTCAGCATCGGAAGCAACGATTTGGTGCAGTACACCATGGCGATTGATCGCGGCAATGAGCGGGTGGCGTATTTGTATCGCCCGTCGCACCCGGCGATCTTGGAATTGATTCGTGTGTGCGTGGATGCCGCCAGAAAACACAATATTTGGGTGAGCGTTTGCGGTCAAATCGCGGCTGATGTGTATATGGTTCCGTTGTTAATCGGACTCGGTGTACATGAGCTTAGTATGACACCTTCATCGGTGGCGGTGGTTCGCCGGGTGATTCGCAGCATGGCGATGTATGAGATGGAGCAGGCCGCGCAGGCCGCACTTAATTGCACTAATGCCACCGATGCGTTGGCGATTGCCGAAGTGTTGATCAATCAGCGAGTTCCTGAAGTTGCAAATATTTAAGTAGCGTTGTTATGGAAAACGGGAAAAAGCATTTTAAGACAATTTATCTCTCCGGACCGATTATGGATGAACACTTTGGTGTTGCCCGGGAATGGCGTGAAAGTGCCAAAACGTTATTGAACTCAGAATATCGGTTGCTCGACCCGATGCGTCGCAAGTTTGTTGATCGCGAGGTGGACAGCGCAAATGAGATTGTGGAATTCGATTTGCTCGATGTTCGCAATGCGGACATTGTTTTAGTCAATTACAATCGTCCGAGCATCGGCACGAGCATGGAAGTGTTTTATGCGTCGCATGATCTCGGCAAATTCGTTGTGGCATTTTCCCCGTATGAATACCAAGAGTGCAGCCCGTGGATGGTGAAGTATTGCACCAAGATCCTCGGTTCGCTTGAAGAGGCGGCGGAATATATCAAAACCCACTTTTCCCCGGATATGGAATAGGAGTTTCGCATGTGTGGAATTATTGGATATTCCGGTTGCCGCGCCGTGGCACCGGTTTTACTGGATGGACTCAAGCGGCTTGAATATCGCGGTTACGACTCAGCCGGGATGGCGTTAATCGGCGAAAATACGCTTGCTGAAATCAAAGAAGTCGGCAAAGTAATGCAATTGGAAAAAGCGTTTCTTGCCGATTCGGTGCTAAAAGATTTCGCCATATGCGGTATCGCGCATACGCGCTGGGCGACGCACGGTACGCCGTCCACTGCCAACGCCCATCCGCATTGCGACGAAAAACGTGAATTCGCGATCGTTCACAATGGCATTGTCGAAAATCATCACGAATTGCGCAAACACTTGGAGAATAAAGGATACACGTTTCGTTCGCAAACCGACTCCGAAGTGATTGTTCACCTCATTGCCGACGCATACGAAGGCGATCTTTTGTCGGCCACTGCGGCGGCGTTGCGGCAAGTTTCCGGCACTTACGGTTTGGCGGTGGTGTCGATTCATCATCCCGGACTTATCGTGGCGGCGCGTAAGGGCAGCCCGTTGGTTATCGGATTGGGCGACAACGAAAATTTGATTGCCAGCGATATTTCGGCACTTTTGGCACACACCCGGCAAGTGATATATCTTGACGACGGCGATATTGCGGCGATAACTGCCGAAAATATCGATTTGCGCGATATATCCAACGTCCCGGTGGAACGTGAGATCGCCAATATCGACTGGGATTCGGCGGCGGCGGAAAAAGGCAATTATCCGCATTTTATGCTCAAGGAGATTTTTGAGCAGCCCGAGACCATCGAAAACGCCATTCGGGGGCGAATCAATTGCGAGATGGGGACGGCGATTTTAAACGGTATGGAGCTTTCGCCCAGGGACTTGTCGTTGATTTCACGAATCGTGATCGCCGGGTGCGGCAGCAGTATGCACGCCGGTATGGTGGCGGAATACTATTTTGAAGACATCGCCGGGATTTCGACTTCGGTGGAGCAAGCGGCTGAATTTCGTTACCGCAACCCGATTATCGAGCCGAATACATTGGTTATTCCGATCAGTCAATCCGGCGAAACCGCCGATACGATTGCGGCGGTGCGTGAAGCGGTGGGCAAGGGTGCGTTGATCGCGGCGCTTTGCAATGTGGTCGGTTCGACCATAGCAAGGGAATCCGGTCGCGGAGTATATTTGCACGCCGGACCGGAGATTAGCGTGGCATCGACCAAGGCTTTTTTGAGCCAAGTTACGGTTTTGTTGCTAATGGCGCTGCTGTTTGGGCGTAATCGCCGGATGAGTCGCAGCGATGGGTTTGAGCTGGCCTGTGAAATAGAAAAAGCTCCTGATTTGATTAGAACAGTGCTCAATGAATCCGAAAATATCCGTAAGATCGCAAAAAAATACGCCAAATTCGACGACTTCTTTTATATCGGTCGCGGGTGTCTTTATCCGACTGCGCTGGAAGGAGCGTTGAAACTCAAAGAGATCAGCTATGTCCATGCCGAGGGCTATCATGCCGCCGAGTTGAAACACGGCCCGATCGCACTGCTTGACGATCAGCACCCGGTTTTGGCGTTGGCAAACGACATTCCCGGAAGGGATAAGATTTTAGGCAATATTCAAGAGTGCCGTGCCAGACATGCACCGGTAGTGGCGGTGGCTACCGTGGGCGACCGTGAGGTGGAATCTCTGACCGACGATGTGATTTTTATTCCGCCGTGTTCGCGATTTATCGTGCCGTTGCCAACGACGGTGGCGTTGCAACTATTCGCATACTACATCGCGGTCGAACGGGGGTGCGAAATCGATCAACCGCGAAATCTGGCAAAAAGCGTTACAGTGGAGTGATTATGTTGCGTTTTTTTTACAATTTATTTCTGCCGATCGGATTTTTGTTTTACTTGCCGGGACTGTTTTTCAAGTATAGAAACCGTCCGGGTTGGAAAGATACGTTTGGCGAAAGATTCGGTTGTTTCACTTCCAGGCGGATCAAGGAGCTGGCGGAGTTTCACGGCGCGATCTGGATTCACGCAGTGAGCGTGGGTGAAGCGGTGGTCGCGCTTTCGTTGCTTCGTCATTGGCAAATTGCGCATCCTGAGCGAAAATTCGTGCTTTCTACCACCACGACGACCGGACAGGAGTTGATTCGCAGTCAAAAGCCGGATAATACGGCGGTGATTTTTTGTCCGATTGATTTCCTCTGGATGGTACGCAAAACTCTAAAGGTAATTCAGCCGTCGATGCTGGTGATTTTTGAAACTGAGATTTGGCCTAATTTAGTGGCGGAAACGCGCAAACGCGGTGTCCCGGTCGCGCTGGTGAACGGTCGCATGTCGGATAATTCGGTGCGTGGCTACCGCAAAATCCATTTTTTCTTTGGTCCGCTGTTGCGGATGTTCAATCTGATTTCGGTGCAGACCGAGGCGGATGCCGAGCGTTACTTGTCGATTTCGCCCAAGGCGAATGTGGTTGTCGCGGGGAATTTGAAGTTTGACCAAAAAGCACCCGAACATTTGCAGGATGCCGAATACGACAAATATTTTGGCAAAGAACCCCGATTGACATTGCTGGCGGCATCCACTCATCCCGGTGAAGAGGAGTTGATTGCGGAGACCTTTTTGCGGCTCAAATCGGAAATTTCCAACTTGAAGTTAGTGTTGGTGCCGCGCCATGTCGAGCGATCCGATGACATTGGGCGGATGCTTAACCAGCTTGGGTTGACTTTTGTGCGGCGCAGTAGCGGGACGAGTTCAACTCCCCCGGTCGATGTGCTGTTGGCGGACACCACCGGCGAGATGCTTAAATTGATGAAAGGTGCCGATCTGGTGATTATGGGCAAGAGCCTGGCAGGACACGATGAAGGACACAATTTGATCGAACCGGCATTGCTGGATAAACCGATTGTAACGGGGCATGTTTTGCGCAATTTTCGTCATATATTGAAACTTTTGCTGCAAGAAAACGCCGTGGCGACTGTCATTGGCGATGCGGAACTTTACGAGCAATTGCATAAGTTGCTCACTGACTCGAAATTGCGCAATGAATTGGGAGAACGGGCGGGCAAGGTGATCCGCCGTCATGCCGGAGCTGCCGACCGTACGATTGCACGACTGGAAGAACTGTTGAGCAAGACGGGTCGCTGACGCGAAAAACTATTTTGCCGGAGTAAACACCGGCATTTTTATTTCTTAGGATATTACAATGAATTTAATTACTCAGATGGCGCAGGCGAAAGCCGGAATCCTCACCACCGCAATGCGGCGCGTGGCGGAGCAGGAACAGCTTGATGCGGAACAAATCAGATTGGCAGTCGCGGCAGGGACAATTGTCATCCCGGCAAATGTGAATCATTGCAATTTGCAGCCGATCGGCATTGGCAGAATTCTCAAAACCAAAATCAACGCGAATATCGGCAATTCCGCCGTGGCGAGTTGTCCGCAACAGGAGCTTGAGAAACTCGAATACGCGGTGAAATTCGGCGCGGACACGGTCATGGATCTTAGCACCGGCGGCGACATCGGCAAAATACGCCGGGCAATTATAGCGCATAGTCCGATCCCGGTCGGGACGGTTCCGCTGTACGAAATGTTGGCGCGTTGTAATTCGGTGGATAATCTCTCCGAAGAGCTGATTTTGCAAATAATTGAGGAACAAGCCGAGCAAGGAGTCGATTACATGACCATCCATGCCGGGTTGCTGAAAAATCAGATTCCGTTGGCAAAGAAGCGACTGCTGCGAATCGTCAGCCGCGGCGGTTCGATTTTGGCGGCGTGGATGCAAAAATCTGAGCGTGAGAATCCGTTTTATACTGCGTTTGACCAAATTTGCGAGATTTGTCGCCGATATGACGTGACACTTTCGCTGGGAGACGGTATGCGTCCGGGTTGCCTTGCCGATGCGAGCGATGAGGCGCAATTTGCGGAGCTTGAAGTACTTGGCGAGTTGGTAAATCGTTGCCGCAACGCCGGAGTGCAGGCAATGGTCGAAGGACCCGGTCATATTCCGTTTGATCAGATTGCCGCAAATATGAGTCGCGAACGGGAGTGCTGTAAAGATGCGCCGTTTTATGTGCTTGGTCCGGTGGTGACGGATTGCGCTCCGGGCTACGATCATATCACCAGCGCGATCGGAGCTACGATGGCGGCATATTCCGGGGCGGCGATGCTTTGCTATGTGACTCCCAAGGAACATCTTGGTTTACCCAATGCGCGTGATGTGAGAGATGGCGTGATCGCCTACAAAATCGCCGCCCATGCCGCCGATGTGGCATTGGGCAAACCCGGTGCGCGTGACCGCGACGACGCGATCAGCCAAGCGCGGGCGAATTTTGATTGGGATCGGCAGTTTGAACTGGCGTTAGATCCGGCAAAGGCGCGGGAATTTCGTGCCGCAGCACTTGCTGAACGGGATTTGCCGCCGGATCACGGCAAAGGCGATGAGAATTTTTGCACGATGTGCGGACCGAATTTCTGTTCAATTAGAATCAGCAAAAATCTATGAGAAAGTTTGCTCAAAAAGTTCTATCTTTGTTCGACAAAAACGAGAAAGAAATTATCGAACAATTAGTTGCGATGACGGATTCGTTTTCGTTCAACCCCGTGTCGGTGCATAAACTTGGGAAATGTGTGGTTTTAACCGCAAATACAGGTGAAAACCGGTGTTTGCTGGTTGTTGCCGATTGCAAAAAGCGACTTTTGCCCGGTTTTGAGGGCGAGATAACTCCGCTTGAAGACGGCGGAATTTTGCTTACAGGGGAGTGCAATGTGCAAAATGCCATTGCATTAAAACAACACTTCCCGTGGTGTGCTCCCACGCGAATTCCGAGCGACGGTTTGACGGTCGGAATTCAGCTTGACCAAAATGAAGATAAATCGCTGTCAACGGCGCGTGAGTCGGGGGGATTCCCGGTGATTTTTGCAACATTAACCGCAGCGGTTTTTGCGGTTTTTTCGAGTGATAATCGTGGCGGATACGCACTCTTTGGCGGAGTTGCCGCCACAGTGTCGCAGGCGGAAAAAATGCTTGCCGCCGGCGCGACATTGATTGGATTGCATCCTGCCGGTGGAACGGCAAGTGACGACTATGCTGATAAGACGTTTGTGCTTGACGGCGGTGACGTGGTGAAGTTTTCCCCTGAAACGGCGAAACATTGTTCGAGTTATTATGGCAATTTGCCCGAATTGGCAGGTAAAGTCGCGGTGATTGCCGGAAAACACGACCTTGGAATCGTGCTTGACGAGACTGACCGTGCGACTACCCCGGCGGAACATTTGTTTATCGTCAGGGAGTTGCATCGGCGCAATATCGATTTTGCCGTACTGTTTTTGAGTTGGTCGAGTGACCCGACCGAATTTGAAAACATGTTGCGAAGCCACATGGCAATAGCGCGTACTTTTGCCGGTTACCGCTTGGCTGTCCCGGCGGAGAGAATTCCAAAGAATTTTAGCGCTTCGGACAAAGAATTGCATTTAGGTTATCTTAAAAAGGGGTATGTCGATGAAATATAAGATGATTCACAATAATTTTAACGTACTGAATCTTGAGAAAAGTTTGAAGTTCTACTCCGACGCTTTTGATTTACGTGAGGTGCGTCGGATTGCGCCGCCCGACGGCGGCTTTATAATCGTCTACTTGGAAGACGGCAATAGCTCGCATCAGCTTGAGTTGACCTGCTTGCGCGACCGCAAAGAACCCTATAACTTGGGGGATAACGAATTTCATTTGGCGTTTGCGGTCGATGATTTTCAAGCTGCTCATGCCTGCCACGAGAAGATGGGGTGCATTTGCTACGAAAACCCAGAAATGGGCATCTATTTCGTCGAAGACCCCGACGGCTATTGGCTGGAAGTCCTGCCTGAGCGTTAAAAACGCCCTGAAGACCACCTCTAATAACCGCGAAAAGCGGTTCGTACGACGGACGGATAAATGCGGAATTTTTAAGTGGGTAGTGATTAGCGGGTAGTGATTAGTGGGCAGTGGGTAGTGGGTAGTGGG
>JAISIP010000068.1 GCA_031261965.1 Victivallales bacterium
TGGTCAACTTAAATATCGTCAAGCGGAAATATCAGGAATTGCTTTCGCTCTTTCCGTTTGCAAAGATCTATTATGCGGTTAAGGCGAATCCCGCAGTTGAAGTAATTGACCTGTTGCGCGATCTCGGCGCATCTTTTGATATCGCCTCGCGTTATGAACTTGACCGGGTGTTGTCGCGGGGAATCTCACCCGACCGAATCAGCTATGGCAATACCATCAAAAAAAGTGACGATATTCGTTACTTTCACGAAAAAGGCGTAACGCTTTTTGCCACCGACAGCGAAGCGGATTTGCGCAATATCGCCAAGGAAGCACCAGGGGCGCGGGTCTTTTGCCGAATCCTCACCGAGGGTAGCGAAACGGCGGACTGGCCGCTGTCACGCAAATTCGGCAGCCACCCCGACATGGCGATTGATCTTATGCTTTTAGCGCGTGAGATCGGGCTTAAACCGTGCGGAGTGAGCTTTCACGTCGGCTCGCAACAGCGTGACATCGGTGCATGGGACTCGGCGATCGCCAAGGTTCGCTATATTTTTGACTACCTTGAAAACGAGGGGCTCAAACTCAATTTGATCAATATGGGCGGCGGATTCCCGGCGAATTACATCTCTAAAACCAACGAAATGACCGTCTATTCCGAAGAGATCACCCGCTATCTTGAGGAGGATTTCGGCGAAGACGCGCCGGAGATTATTCTTGAGCCGGGGCGTTCTTTGGTCGCCGAGTCCGGAGTTTTGGTCAGCGAAGTGGTTTTAGTCAGTCAAAAATCGTCGATGGGGGTGGACAAGTGGCTTTACCTGGATACCGGCAAATTCAACGGGCTGATTGAAACCTGGGACGAGTCGATCAAATACCCGCTTTATTGCGAGGCCCGCGGTGAAGCGTGCGAAGACTTCATTATCGCCGGTCCGACCTGCGACAGCCAAGATGTGATGTACGAGTACTTCCGCAATCCGTTGCCGGCATATATCAAGACCGGCGACCGGGTTTATTGGCTTACTACCGGGGCGTATACCTCAAGTTATTGTTCGGTGGAGTTCAACGGCTTTCCTCCCTTGCCGGTTTACTTTGTCAAATAGAGGTAGCCTTAAGGGTATCTCTAAAAACTGGCTTGAGGCAACAAATCAGCATATTCGCAATTTGAAGGTGATATTTTACAAGTATCGGGCTAACATAGAGTTAACCAGATACGAGCAAGGTCGCGCATACAAATGCGAGATGCGATTTTTAGCCAAGTTTCCAGTTTTTAGAGGTAGCCTTAGTTGAAAAGCTATTGAAAGATGCTATTGTAATGTAGCACAATTCCGATAATTCGTATCGAATAGTAGTAAGTACCCAATGAGGTAAATAATCATGCAAATACCTGAGCTGAAAGTTCCGATGTTCGACCCTGCTTCGGGGATTGTGATTTACGGTGCCGGGCGAACCGGAAAATTTGTGCTGCAACAATGCTCCAACGCCGGAATCCCGGTTCGGGCGATGATCGACCGCAATCCCGGCAACGGCTCAAATGGAGTGGCGTTTTTTCAGTTCCCCGATGTCCCGGCGGAGTTAAAAAGCCTGCCCACGGTTGTGGCAGTGCACGGAGAAGTCCTCAATGCGTGGTCATCGCTGGTCGATGCCGGGTTTACTAATATGTACACCATGAGCCAATTTTATCTATTATTGGAACACAAATATGGTCGCAAACTGCCCAACTACGCCTGTCTGGGCAACAGTTGCGGCATGGATCAAGCTCAAAATGAGATACTTTCCGCCTATGACTTGTGGGAAGACGAGATCTCCCGTCAGAACTTTTTAAATCAGTTGCAGTACCGCCGAAACGGCGATATACAATATATCCAGGCACCCGACCCCGGGCTGGAATACTATCCGCTCAACCGTCCGTTCCAATTTTGTTGCCCGGTCAACTTTATCGATTGCGGTGCGTTCACCGGGGATACCATCGGCGAACTGGTCAAAGAAATGGAGTTTGAGTCGATTGCCGCATTTGAACCCGACCCCGAAACCTTTAAGTTGCTCCGAGATTTTCTTGCCGTGAAGAAAATTCCGGGCAAAATTCTGACCATTCAAGCCGGAGTGGGCGAAAGTAATCAAATTCTCTCTTTCAGTTCGGCTCAAGACGGTTCCGCCTTTGGGTCGGGGGAATTAAATATCCCGGTGTTTTCGCTTGATTCGCTTTTTTTCGCCTATCGGGTTGACTTTATAAAAATGGATATAGAAGGCAGCGAATCCGCCGCGTTAAAAGGAGCTGCCGAACTCATTAAACGCGAAAACCCGGTATTGGCGATTTCGGTTTATCACAAGCCGGAGGATCTTTGGGAACTCCCGCTGCTGATCAAAAAACTCTATCCGGCAAGCCATCTCTTTTTGAGAACTCCGCGCGGAAGTTATCACGACACCGTCTGTTACGCCGTTCCCGACCGATTTTTAAAATAGGCATAACTCTATGGATAAAAAACTGATCAGTATCGCCACCGGGTGTTTGAACGAGGAGCAGAATCTGCCGGAGCTTTACTCCCGTCTCATCGCCGTCTGGGAGCAGTTGCCGCAATACGATTGGGAGATGGTCATCGCCGACAACTGTTCCTGCGATCGGAGTCGGGAGATTTTGCGCGAAATCGCCCAAAAAGACAAACGCGTCAAAGTTATTTTTAACTCTAACAACTTTGGTGTCATCCGTTCCGGGTTCAACGTGCTTACCAGAACCTCCGGCGACGCGGTTATTATGATGTGTTCGGATTTGCAAGACCCGCCCGAAATGATCCCGGAATTCCTTAAACATTGGGAAGAGGGATACCGGGTGGTCTGCGCGGTGCGAAAAGGCAGCGAAGAACCGTTCATAATGCGGACAATTCGCAAATTTTACTACTATTTGTTGCGCCAAAGCTCGGAAGGCAGCATGATCTCCGGCTTTTACGGGTTCGGACTTTACGACCGCCGTTTTGTCGATGCGCTCAAACTGTTTCACGACCCATACCCCTATTTTCGCGGTCTGGTCAGTGAAATCGGCATGAAGCGAATCGAAATTCCGTTCGTTCAAAAGAAACGCAAAGGCGGGAAAAGCAGCTACAATTTCTTCAGCTACTACGACACCGCCATGACCGGTTTTGTCAACCACACCAAACTGCCGTTGCGTCTATCGGTTTTTTGCGGATTTGCCTTGGCGTTTCTGAGTCTTTTGACCGCAATCGGTTATCTCGTCTACAAATTGCTGTATTGGGACACCTTTCAATTGGGACTGGCACCGCTGGTTATCGGGTTGTTCTTCTTCTCCGCCGTGCAACTGATTTTTATCGGAGTAATCGGCGAATATATCGGTGCGATCTGGACGCAAGTCAAAAACAAGCCTTTGGCGATAGAAGAAGAGAAAATCAACTTCGATGAGTAAAAGGCGGATTCTCATCACCGGGGGAACCGGGTTCTTTGGCAAAAGTTTGCTCCACGACTTTAAGCAGCACGGGGCGGACAATACCGAAATAGTAATACTCTCTCGGAATCCGGCGCGATTTACTGGGCAAAACCCGGATTTTGCAAACATTCCCGGCGTTGAGTTTATCGCGGGCGATGTTCGCAACTTTCCCTTCCCTGAGGAGACATTTGACGCGGTAATCCACGCGGCCTCGCCCACCGGGGCAGAACTTGAACGCAATGACCCGGTGGAACTTCGCTCTATTATCGTGGACGGAACGCGGCACATACTGGACTTCTGCCAAGATCGCCAAGTAAAAAAGCTGCTTTTTATCAGCTCCGGGGCGGTTTACGGTGTGCAAAGACCGGATTGCGAACGCATGGCGGAAAATTCCCCCTGCAACCCGGTAACGGCGTACGGCAAAGCCAAGCTTGAATCGGAGGAACTCTGCTCCTCCTCTCAAGTGCCTACTGTAATCGCCCGCTGTTTCGCCTTTATCGGTCCATATCTGCCGCTTGACGGACACTTCGCGGCGGGGAACTTTATAGCCGACGCGCTAAAGGCTCGCGCCATCACGATTCAAGGCGACGGGCGACCGTTACGAAGCTATCTTTACGCTGACGACTTGGTGCGTTATTTGTGGACGCTGCTTGAATCGGACAAAGTCGGCGAAGTGTACAATATCGGTGGCGAACGCGCCGTGTCGATTTCCGAGCTTGCCCAACTTTGCTCGAAATTAGTTTCGCCGCCGTTGCCGGTAAAAATCTTTGGGAAGTCCGACAATTCGCCCGCCCCGCGTTACGTTCCCGACGTCGAAAAAATCAAGCGTGAACTTGGGCTTACCCCCGCTGTCGATCTTGAAATTGCATTGCAAAAAACCATTAACTTTCATTTAAAGGATTTGGAAAAATGATTACACTAAAGACCAACAAAGGCGACATCAAAATCAAACTGTTTGAGGAGGAAGCCCCGATCACCACTCGGAATTTTCTCGACTACATCGACTCCGGGTTCTACAAGGGTACGATTTTTCACCGGGTGATTCCCGGCTTTATGGTGCAAGGTGGAGGATTTTCGGAGGATTTCAACCAAAAACCGACCAATGAACCAATCAAAAACGAGGCGGACAACCAACTCTCCAACAAGCGCGGCACACTCGCCATGGCGCGTACCAACGTGGTTGACTCGGCGACCGCGCAATTCTTTATCAACCTTGTGGACAACGATTTCCTCGACTTTAAGGCACCGACCCCGCAACACTTCGGGTATTGTGTTTTCGGGGAAGTGACAGACGGCATGGACGTGGTCGATCAGATCGCCGCAGTCGCCACCGGGTCACGCGGAATGCACCGCGATGTGCCGACCGAAAACATCGTAATTTTGGATGCCGTCCGAGATTGAGCCGGGTTTTCAATTCCGGGATTCCCGGCGATACAACGCGTGAACTCTTAGCACGTTTCAATCGCGATGTTGCGTCAAAGGCGCCGACTCTGGTTATTCTTTGGGTCGGCATCAATGATCGTCTTTACCCCGGTCACACCGTTGAGCTTGCGGAGCTAAAAAACAACTATGTTGATTTGCTTGAACGCATTGAGTCTATCGGGGCAAAAGTGCTGATTGGTACGTTGCCGGGGCAGTATTTGCCCTATCTTTTTGAGCAATTCCCCGAAATTGCGAAATTTCCGGAATCTCCGGCAAAGCGAATCGCCCCGGTAAACGCGTTTTTACATGACCTGAATCTTCCGCTTGCCGATTTTGAAGCAACCATAAACCATCGCCCGATCGATGAAGTGCCGGAGTCGTATTTGCAAAATCTATCCAACAGCGGTGTTCGCGACGGGATACACCTCACAGCGGCGGGGGCGATCGCCGTGGCGCAATGCGCCGCCGACGCGGTTGCCTATTACAAACTGCCGACCGAACGGATCGTCTGCTTTGGCGACAGCCTGACTTACGGACACGGACTTAAACGCATAGACACCTACCCATACCGCCTGTCGGAATTGCTGTAGAGCCACCTCTAAAAAACCGGATTGAGACAAAGAAACGGCAACAAAATGTTGCAATGCTCCCCGTTTACCAAGAGCGACATTACACAATTCCAACCTCAGTATTACCGTTTTTTCCGTTGTTTGGAGTCACTATATATCTTTTCTATATTTGCATTATAAATGGAAGAGTCTACTTGAATGGAAATGCTTGGAAGTTTCAAGTTTAAAATTTTGCGGTCCGAGTCCTTGAAATCCTTATTGTTACTTGTCGTAAAATAACCACACGACACCATAATTTGAGCCATATATTCCCCTGGCGGAATTGGTTGTAAATTATCTTCATTGCCTCCCAAAGTATTTTTACGAATTTTATTAGGAACGGGAATAAACCAAACAGTATTGTCTTGAGTGGAGATTATGTGATATTTCAGTCTATTTGATTCACTTGCAGTTAACAATTCCTGCCTCGGAGAAATATTGATTCCTCTTTTATTTAAGATGGCAACAGTTATTTGATGTGCACAATTGTCGCTCACCATGAGTACAAGCCTGTTGTTTTTGGAAGAATTAACCAGTTCGATACGAAACCCGACTGTCTTCCCAGTGTCATTTTTTACCGCTTCAGCTTTTACCGCCACATCTTTATTTTCTCCCACAACTATTTCTTTGTCATTTTCGTTAGTTGCATCGGCGAAACAACACATCATCGTTATGCTTAAAGACATAACTATCCTTGCGATTTTTTCTATAAAGGGTATCTCTAAAAACTGGATTGCGCTGAAAATTAGCAGATTCATGATTTGGAGGCGCGATTTTGCAAAATATCTCATACCCATACTATACAATCCCGATTTATAGTAATGCAAGCCCGTTTTAAGAAAAATACAATAATTTTTTGACGGGTAAAAGCTAAGAAAAAATTTTGCGCTTTTCGCGGTTATTATACAAGAAACGGGCGACCGCAATGGTCGCCCTATCCAATTTTTTGTAAATTTTTAGAGGTAGCCATTAAAAGGCAGGTTCAATCCGCAGCGAAGCCGGACTCGTCCACTAAAAGCTGTTTAAGCTTGGACAACGCCTGATTTTGAATCTGACGGACACGTTCACGGGTTCGCCCGATCTCCTGACTGACCTCTTCGAGTGTAAGGGGGCGATTGCCGCGCAAACCGAAGCGCATTTCCAAAATACGCCGTTCGCGTTCTTCAAGCCGTTCCAAAAGATCCATCAAACGAAACACCGATTCGACATCGCCGAGAATTTGATCCGGGGTCATGGCGTGACGATCCGGGATAATATCCTGAAACTCCCCCTCTTCCCCTTGCTGGATCGGATCGTGCAAAGAGAACGTACGCAAATCCGCCAGGCGCAACCCGGCGACCGTGCGTTCGCTGAATTTGAGCAATTCGGCAATTTCGGCATCGGAGGGTTCGCGTCCGAGTTCTTCGGTCAACTGCATACGAACCGACTTGATTTTATTGATTTTACCGGCGGATTGCACCGGGATACGGATAGTACGACTCTGATTTGCCAAAGCGCGGCGCATCGACTGCTTGATCCACCAGGCGGCATAGCTGGAGAATTTCGCCCCTTTGGCAGGGTCGAATTTTTCCACGGCACGCATCAAGCCGATATTTCCCTCACTGATAAGATCGAGCAAAGGCAATCCCAACCCCTTGAAGTCATGGGCGATTTTCACCACGAGCCTGAGGTTCGCTTTAATCAGTGTAGAGCGGGCGTCTTCGTGTCGAATTTCGTCGTCGCTGTGAATAGCATCGGAGAGTTCGGCCTCTTCTTTTTTGTTCACCAGCGGAATCCGGGCAATTTCGCCCATGTACACTTTCATCGTGTCGTTTTTGGTTCCGGCGATGATTTTAGAATCAAGCGCGATCTTGCGGGCGGACTCCTTTTCCTGCTTGGTTCGCGGGCGGGCTGTGGTCGCCTCGACTGCGGTTTTGCGGGTCTTGGATTTCCCGGCATCGTCGGAGTCTTCGGCTTTGTCGATTACCGCGTTTTCCGGTTCGGATAAAGTCTTTTTGGGCAAAAATTTGGTCGATGTCGCGGTGACTTTTTTGATTTTCAGATTTCGCTTCGGTGCAGAATCCGCCGTCGCTTCTTCGCTGTCCTGGGGAGGAGCATTCAATGTCGCAACCCGACCGGATTTGCTCGGACTCTTTTTCTCTTCGACCTCAGTGGCATTCACTTCAGCCACACTCATTTCGGCACTTGCCACAACTTTCTTTGCAGACATAACTATCCTCGATTTTCACAAACACGCAAAACGATTTCGCCGATACGCTCTGCATCGCGAAACCTTGATGCTACCTCTAAAAACTGGAAGCTCGGTTAAAAATTGCAGCTCCCTGTTTTTAGAGATACCCTTTAGAGTTACCTTTGAACCCGACTTCGATGTTTCTTCTTTAAGAGCTTATCAACTAATAAACACAAACGCTCTGACTTGCTCCGATTAGCCATTCACTTGTCGAAAAAATCGTAGATATTTCTTCCAATATCCCCGATTTTTTTCAACTGCGCGACTGGTTCCCGGTGCTTCATCATAACATTTCCATTATTAGTTGATAAGCTCTAAATCAGGTCAAAAAATGATTTTTTTTATAAAAACAGTACTTTAATACTGTAAAAATAAACTTTCCGGCTTATAATAAGAACAAGTACACAAAGAAACCGCCGGAAATTTTATGGGTTCAGAAAACACTAAAATCAGCTTTTCTACAGGATTATCAGTATAAAACGTTCGCGTCGAAAATCAAGCGTCAGCAAATGATAAATTGGCAAAAAATTTTAAAAAAGTATCTCACTACTCCCGTCGCCGGCACGTTGAGCCGTTCCGGAGTGGAATTCGACTGCGCTGCATTTTTCCTTTTGCGTGCCGTTCTGACCGGCGATAAACCGATTGTAGCCCTGTTCCCCGATCTTAATTCGTCCGAACGCGTCGCTGCGGAATGCGTGGCGATAACCACGCTAATTGACGCGCCGACGCGCATCCTTGAGCTACCCGAATGTGGACGGGGCAAATTGCTGTTTCCCGGCGGTGAATCGCAACGCGCCCGCGCTTTGAACGCCGCGTTGACCGAACACTTTGACCTCTATATCGGCAGTGTTCATTCCTTTACCGCCCCCGCGCCCAAGCCGACCGAAACGCTTGATTCGACTTTGACTTTGCGAGCCGGAATTCAGCTTTCCCCCGCCGAACTTTGCGAAAAACTCTTGCACCTCGATTACGATGACGAGTACGAATCAACGGTTTCCGGCGAATTCGCCCGGCGCGGCGGCATTGTTGACGTGTACAGCCCCGCCCACGATTTTCCGTGCCGGGTGGAATTCTTCGGCGATGAAATCGATTCGCTTCGCGCCTACGCCCCCGATACCCAGCGTTCGACGCAGGAATTGACCGAATATCGGCTCATCGGTCGGGCGGGAATCACAGCGGGCGGAAACGGCAAAGCCGACTTTTTTGACTATATCGACGCAATTGATTATCGTTTGGTTGTTGTCCACCCCGAATCAAGCCGGGAACGGCTGAAAAATTATTCGGGTGAAGTTGCCGTTGAGCGTCTGAATCAGATTGAACGCCGCTGCGCGGCTCGCGGCGATGCTTACGCCTTTTACGACACGGTAGAGTCGGCGTCGCACCCCGACGCGATCCCGGCTGAAATAGCCCCGCCCTTGGTTGCTCCCGATGCAGAAACAAAAGGGGATTTTGCGCCGGAATCGCGACAAACTGCCTACGCGTTGAGCCGCCGATTGCTGGAACAGCATTTACAACGCGTACTTTTGGCGGGATTCGAGGTCGTACTGATTGCTCCACACCCCGAAAACATTCCGGCACTTCGCGATTATTGCCGTCGATTGAAGCTTGAAAACCCCAAACTCGGCTTTGACTCGGCGCGGCTCGGACACGGCTTCGCGTTGCCGAACGAAAAGCTTGTGGTCATTACCGAACGCGAATTTGTCGCGTGCATCCGTAAGAGCGACCAAAGTGAATTGGATTTGGAAGAGGAACCCCCGAAAACGTCAAAAGAAGTTGACGTTTCGCCCATATCAATTCCCGAGTTTTCGCTGGCAGATCTCGACTACGGCGATTACGCCGTGCATCTTGACCACGGTATCGGTATTTTCCGCGGATTTAAAACCCTCGAAACCCGGGGAGTTACCCGCGAAGTGCTGGTGCTGGAATATCGCGACGGACAACAACTCTATGTGCCGCTTTTGCAAGCACACAAAGTCAATCGCTATTTAGGCAGCCCCGGCAAGGTGCATTTGCACGCGCTGGGCGGGTCAAAATGGAGCAAGGACAAAGACTCGGCAAGGCACGCTGTTCGCTCTTATGCCTCCGATATGCTCCGCTTGCAGGCGATGCGCCAGTCGGCTCCCGGAATCGTTTTCCCGAAAGACAACGGAGAATGCCGGGCGTTCGTCAAGGCATTCCCTTTTTCCGACACGCCGGATCAACGCCGATCCACCGCTGAAATCTACTCCGACATGGAGTCGTCACGCCCGATGGATCGACTGCTTTGCGGTGACGTCGGGTACGGCAAAACCGAAATCGCCATGCGTGCGGTGTTCAAAGCCGTAAATGCCGGTTATCAGGCGGCGATTCTGGCACCTACCACGGTTTTGGCGCAACAACATTATAACAGTTTTCAGGAAAGATTTGCGCAATATCCGTTTACCATTGAGATGTTGAGCCGATTTCGTACCGCCGCCGAGCAAAGCGATATTTTACGACGCTTAAAATCCGGCGGAATTGACATTATCATTGGCACGCACCGGCTTTGCACCCCGGAGCTGCGCTTTGCCAATCTCGGCATTGTGGTGATCGACGAAGAGCAACGCTTCGGGGTGAAACACAAAGATCGTCTGCGCCGATTCCGTGCCGAGGTTGATGTGCTTACCATGTCCGCCACGCCGATTCCCCGCACGCTCTATCTTGCAATGGCCGGAGCGCGGGATCTCTCCACGCTTATGACCGCGCCGAAACAACGTTTGCCGGTCAAAACAGTCATCGCCCCGGAAGAGGAAGGTTTGATAGTTCAGGCGATCAAAGCCGAGCTTGCCCGTGGCGGTCAGGTGTATTTTTTGCATAATCGAGTTCGTTCCATTGCGGAAAAAGCCAATTGGTTGCAAGCGTTGATCCCGGAGGCACGTATCGCGGTGGCTCACGGGAGAATGCATGAACATGAGCTGGAAGAAGTCATGACTCGCTTTTTGCAGGGCGAGGTGGACTGCTTGGTTTGTAGCACAATCATCGAATCCGGGCTGGACGTACCCAATGCGAACACGATTTTAATTGAGCGGGCCGACCGCTTCGGACTTGCCGAACTTTATCAATTGCGCGGGCGGGTCGGACGCTGGAAACATCAGGCTTACTCCTATATGTTGCTCCCCAAAAATCAGTTGGTCAGCTCCGATGCCAGAAAGCGTCTCGCGGCGATCCGGCGTTGCTCGAATTTGGGCGCGGGGTTTCAGCTGGCATTGCGCGATCTTGAAATTCGCGGCTCCGGCAATCTTCTGGGCAGCGAACAATCCGGGCATCTCGACACGATCGGCTTTGACCTTTACTGCCAGTTGCTCAAGCACGAGATCGCCCTGCTTCGCGGCGAACGCCACGAACTGTTGCCGGAAGTCGAAATCGGAATCGATTTTGTGAGTTTCAGCTTGACCGCTTCAGCCGGTTCGCTTGCGGCGGCGATTCCGCCGGATTACATCGGCGGCGACCGCTTGCGCCTTGAGGCGTATCGCAAACTTTCGGCTCTTGAGAACGAAGCACAACTTGCCGCTTATCAGGAGGAGTTGCGCGATCGTTTCGGTCCTTTGCCGGAATCGGTGGAAAATTTGCTTGCAGTTACCCGGCTGCGCATTCTTGCCGCGCAGGCAAAATATGAAATCCTTACGGTAATTGACGGCAAAGTCACGCTCAAAAATCCGGGCGGAACAATCTATCGCGTCGCAGGGAAGCAGCCCCAAATCAGTTATTTGAATCCTCCCAAGCTAAGGTTGAAACACTTGCTTGAACTTTTGCGCAAAGTCGTATCCTTCCAAAAGGACTTGTGTTAAAGAATAACTCTAAAGGCTACCTCTAAATTTATTTACGGAATCAGGGGTTTGATGATTGAAAAAGTCCTTGAGGGAGGCTATCTTAGAAAGAGTGAGGTATAACGATGATAAAAGAAGTAGAACAACTCTTAGAGCGACATCCCGAGCTGTCGGTTTGCAAAGAATCCATCACTGATATGATCGAAACGATTTCCGCCTCATTTGAGCGGGGCGGGACTTTGTTTACCTGCGGCAACGGCGGCAGCGCGTCCGATGCTGAGCATATTTGCGGAGAGTTTTTGAAGGGCTTTTTGATGCTTCGCCCCCTCTCACTCGATGATCGCACTCGCTTTGAGGAACTGTTTGACGATGAGGGTGTATCGGTCGGGAAAAAACTTCAAAACGGGTTGCGTGCGGTTTCACTTTTGAGTCATCCGAGTTATTCGAGCGCGTTCGCCAACGATGTCGATGCCGAGTTGGTTTTCGGGCAACAACTTTGGGTGCTGGGGCAAAAAAACGATGTTTTGCTCGCCATTTCGACCGGGGGATGCGCCACGAATGTAAAAAAGGCATTGATGGTGGCAAAAGTCAAAGAAATGAAATCCATTTTATTGACCGGCAATCGCGGGGGTTGTTGCGAAGCTTATGCGGATTGCGTCGTCCCTGTGCCGTATTCTGAAACCTATCGGATTCAGGAATTGCATCTGCCGATTTACCACACCTTGTGTATGGCAATAGAATCTCGTTTTTTTGGAAAATAGAGCAATATGAACGAAAAACCGATTCGCCATGTGGCGATTATCATGGATGGCAACGGACGTTGGGCAACTCAGCGCAACTTGCCTAAAATCGAGGGGCATCGGCAGGGGGCGAATCAAGTTTCGGTCGTGCTTGAAGCGGCAAAAGAGGCGAAAATCGAGTTCCTGACACTCTATGCCTTTAGCACCGAAAATTGGAAACGTTCGATCGAAGAAGTTTCAGCTTTAATGAAACTTATGGAAGAGTTTTTAGATAAAAAGATTCCTGAGCTGATGGAAAAGCAAGTGCGGTTGCGTACCATTGGACGTACCGACGATTTACCGTTAAGTGTCCGAAAAAAGCTAAAAAAAGCGATCGAAGATTCGGCACAAAACCGGGCGGGAACGTTGAATCTTGCCCTCAGTTACGGCGGGAGAGCGGAAATTGTGGACGGAGTCAATTGTTATATACAAAATATTAAAAAAAGCGGAAAAAATCCGTCAAAATTAACCGAGGAATCGTTTAGAAACTATTTGTATGCCCCGGATATTCCCGACCCTGATTTGCTGATTAGAACCAGCGGTGAAATGCGCATAAGCAACTTTTTGCTGTGGCAACTTGCCTATACGGAATTTTATGTAACCGACAAGCTTTGGCCGGATTTCGGCAAGGAAGACTTTTTTGAGGCACTCGCCGCATTTCAGCGGCGCGAGCGTCGGTTTGGCGGACGAAAATAACATAAGGCTACCTCTAAAAACTGGAAATTTGGCTAAAAATTGCAGTTTTTAGAGATACCCATAAACTAAGGAGTGCAGTCGTGTTTAAATATCGGGCGATCAGCTTTCCCTTGCTTATTGCGTTTTTGGCGGTGATGGTTTTTTATCCGCAATGGGGGAAATATCTTTTCTCGGTCGCGGCGGGAGCCGCACTGGGGATGTTGCTCTATGAAATGGGAACTATGCTGCAAAAGATCGGCTTGGACTCCTTCGTAAAGGAGACGGCGATAATCGGTGCGATTTTTTTGACCTCGCTACTGCTGGGGTTTGCCTTTTTTCAGGAAAGCATCAATTCTATTTGCGAAACCGGGCAAGATTGCGCCAAAAGCGGCATAGAGCTTTGTTTTTTATTGGCTCTGCTGGCATTTTTGGCGATGATTTTCATTGGCTGGATTATGCTTTTGCTGGGCAAGGACAAACTTAACGCGCTAAAACGCACTATCAATTCGGCTGGACTTTTTTGGCTGGGGGTGATCCCGATTGTGGCACTTTCCGGTTTGTATTTTGTCGATTCAATCGGTCCGGTCGGACTCTTTTTTGTGATTATGGTGACTAAATCGATGGACACCGGCGGATATATCGCCGGAATGCTCACCGGAAAATATTTGCCGGGCGGAAACCACAAAATCGTCCCGTCCATCAGCCCGAAAAAATCGTGGGAAGGTGCGATCGGGGGGTTGCTTTTGTCCATCGGGGTAAGTTTGCTGTTTTTTGAGGCTTTTCGCCAATACCGCGTCGGGATCGACGCTTCGTTAAGCTGGTATATCTTTTGCGGCATAATTTTGGCGATCGGCAGTTTTGCCGGAGATTTGACCGAATCCGCCTTTAAACGGGCTTGCGGGGTCAAAGACTCCGGGCATTGGATTCCGGGAATGGGCGGAGTATTTGATGTGTTGGACAGCTTTATTTACAACGGAGTTCTTTTTTGGTTGATGAAAAATATAGGACAAGTGTAAAGATGAAAACAAAAATTTTAAATTTGCTTGCGGAAAATGCGCGTATGAGCCTATCCGATATTGCCCAGCGCGTGGGAGTGACCCCGGAAGAGGCAAAAAAAGAGATCATCGCGCTGGAAAAAACCGGTGTTATACGCGGATACAAGGTCATTCTCAACGAGAGCGATCTCGGTGTCAGTCGGGTTCGGGCGTTGATCGAAGTAAAGGTTACACCGCAGCGCGAAGGCGGGTTCGATCAGGTGGCACAGCGCATTGCGCGATACCCGGAGGTCACAGATTTATATCTGATCTCCGGGGGGTTCGATTTGCTTTTGATGGTTGAGGGCGACTCACTTCAAGACGTGGCAGCTTTTGTTTCGGCGAAATTGTCCACCATCGAGGGGGTTATTTCGACTTCAACCGGGTTTATGCTGAAAAAATATAAAGAGTCCGGCAGGATTATGCAGAATGACGAAGAATATGAAAGACTCAAAGTTTGCCCGTAGGGATTTTGTCGCTGAACACTTAAAAACACTTCCGAAGAGCGGAATCCGGCGATTTTTTGATTTGGTCAACACCATGGACGATGTGATCAGCCTTGGCGTTGGCGAACCGGATTTTGTGACTCCGTGGACGATTCGCGAAAGCGGAATATTTTCACTGGAAAAGGGACATACGAGTTACACCTCCAATCTCGGAACACCGGCTTTACGGCAGGAAATTTGCAAATATGTGCAAAAAAATTATCACGTCTCGTACGATCCTGTCGATGAGTGTCTGGTCACAATAGGGGTAAGCGAGGCACTGGACATCGCCATGCGTGCGATATTGAACCCCGGCGATGAAGTGCTGTACACAGAGCCGTGCTTTGTCTCTTATCCCGCCGAAGTAAAAATGGCACACGGAGTACCAGTCCCGATTGAAACTAAATTTGAGGATGATTTCGCGCTCGACCCCGAAGCTTTGCGGGCAAAAATCACCCCCAAAAGCAAGGTGTTGCTTTTGAATTTTCCCTGCAACCCGACCGGGGCGGTTATGCCGGAAAAGAGCCTCAGGGAAGTTGCACGTATCGCACAGGAAAACGATCTTTTGGTGATCACCGATGAAATATATTCCGAGCTGCTTTACGAGGGAGAACACGTTTCGATTGCAGCGTTGCCGGGTATGCGGGAGCGGACGCTCTTTTTGCACGGATTTTCCAAGGCGTTTGCCATGACCGGCTGGCGAATCGGCTACGCCTGCGGGCCGAGGGAGATTCTCGACGCGATGATGAAAATTCACCAATACTCGATTATGTGTGCCTCGACGATGGCGCAAGAAGCCGCGCTTGAGGCGTTGCGCAACGGCGAAAAAGCGGTAAAAAGAATGCGTGATTCCTACTTGGAACGGCGCGATTTAATGGTCAATGGTCTGAATCGCATCGGTTTGGAGTGTCATTTGCCCAAGGGGGCGTTTTATGCGTTTCCTTCAATTCACTCTACCGGGTTGAGCTCTACGGAATTTGCCGAAGAGTTGCTAAAAGCTAAACGCGTAGCGGTCGTGCCGGGGGTGGCGTTTGGGGCTTGTGGCGAAGGATTTGTCCGTTGTTGTTACGCCACCGCCGCGACAGATTTGATTGAGGCTCTGGATAGAATGGGCAGTTTTATTGCAACACTAAAGGGATAGCCGCAGGGTCAACGATGAAAATATTGGGTCTTTTGCTGAGCTTGGCGTTGACGTTGCCGCTTTACGGCGAAGTTTTTACGCTTTGGCCGCTGAAGCCAAATGGCGCGACCTCGGAGAAATCTTTGATCAACGAGATTCCGGCGTTGGGCAAAGTTCTTCATACCGAGCGTATGGTGGTCAACGGGGTTGATTTGAGCATGGTGACCAGGTCGAGCGATGCCGACTTTGCCACGATATTGGAGTTTTTGTATAGGAGCTTTCGACCCGAAAATTTGACGCTTGGCAGCGACAGTGCGAAAGTTGCGTACAAGATAGGCGAAAATCAAACGGAACGTTGGCTGATTGTGGATGGGGGACTCGGCAAAGCGGTGACGATTTTTCAAATTTCAGCCCCGGCAACTTTGCCCAAGGCGACCGATTGGCCAGGAGAGTTGCCACATTTGCCTATAGGAGCAAATGTCGGGCAAATTATTCATTTTCCCGACCGCAAGGCGATTTACGGTTCGTTCAGCAACGGGGGGAGCGACACGGCGATGTTGTTGCGAAACGTTGTCGGCGAGTTAAAGAGTTCCGGCTGGATTCCGCTGGGAAATGAAGCGGAAACCTCATCCGGCGGCAGAGGCGAAATATTTTTGCACAATAATCCGCGTCGGATTATGTGGGTTAATTTTGGGCAAAACGGCACAGGTGTCGCCTACACGCGACCATACTAATGGATAATGGATAATGGATAATGGATACCTCTAAATAACGAAAGGAGTTATATAAAAGATGAAAAAGCTGTACTTTTGCGCCTTGCTTCTGCCATTGCTGGCGGGATGTGCGTTTATGAGTGTCTCGTATATCGAGCCGACGGAACACGATCTGAAAATCGCGGAGAATCCGCTCTCTGAAATCCGTTTTGAAATCGGCACATTTAGAAACCTCTCCGGCTCGGATCGCCGTTTCCTCTATCAAGAGAAAAACGGTCAAATGGTTTCCGACGATTACAATCGATGGCTGCTCACTCCCGATTTGATGATGGAGAGGTCATTGCACAGCGCGCTTTCGCCCTCGACGATGCGCCAAGGCGGGCGTGACGGCACTTTTGCCCGAATCAGCGGTACGATCTATCGGTTTGATTTCGATCGCCAACGCCGTATGGCGGTGCTTTTTATCGATTACAACGTTCGGGTTTTTGTCGATCGCAAACCGATTAAAAGCGAAAGTTTGAATGTAAAAATCGAAGAACCGATCAACGGAAATACATCGGATGCCGCCACTGCGGCGATGTCCGTTTGCATGGATAAATCCGTCGCTGCCGTACGCCAAATGTTAATTAACGTCAAAGACGCCAAATAAATATATTTAGGAGAGAATATGGAACACCTTAATGTGCCGCCATCCAACCACGTGAAAGTTCTCGACGGGCAAGGTTGGGTAGGGTTGATCGATCACCTCGGAACTGAGGCGACTATCGTAAACGCCGCCCGCGTTTCATTCGGCAAGCTCAAAAGCAAAATGGATCAAAATGACGTCGGATTGCTCTCATATCTGATTGCCAATCGGCACACCAGCCCGCTGGAACATATGGTTTTTACCTTTAGCGTTCACTGTCCGCTGTTTATCCGGGGGCAGTGGCATCGGCATCGGACTTGGAGCTACAACGAAATTTCCCGCCGTTATACCGAAATCGACATCGAGTTTTATACCCCTTCAGTATTGCGGCGGCAGTCGGAAAATAATCGGCAGGCATCCTACCTTGACCCCGATTTCGATGGTAAAGCGTTGCGTGAAGAGATTTACAACCACAATCAAACCAGCCTGAAGCTTTATGAGCATTTGATCACCTCCGGGGTGTGCCGGGAGCAGGCGCGTGGAGTGTTGCCGCAAAATATGATGGTGACATTTTGGGGAACGGTAGATCTCGCCAATTTGTTGCACTTTTTGGAACTCCGCGACAGCGACCATGCCCAGGCGGAAATTCAAGAGTACGCAAAAGCGATCAAACAACTGATTAAGCCGTTGATTCCCAATGTGGCGACCTACTATTCCAAGCAAGGACAGGAGTGGTAGAATGTCCGAACGAGTTTTGACCATCGCGCTTACTGCCGGAGATCCTGCCGGAATAGGTCCGGAAATCGCGGTAAAAGTCGCCGCCTCCCCCCGGTGGCGCAATCGGGCAAAATTCGTTATTTACGGAGAAATAACGGTGATTCGCGAGGCGGCGCGACGCTGGAGTAACGGCGAAATGCCGGAAGTCCGCTCGTCCGGAGATTTACCTTTCGGAAGCTTTCCGATCGGTTGTGCCGAGGCACGTTGCGGAAAAATCGCCTATGACAACTTGACCATGGCGGTCGAAGACGCGTTATCTGAAAAAGTCGATGCGATCGTCACAGCTCCGATGAATAAATATGCCGTTAATCTTGCCGGAATTCCTTTCACCGGGCATACCGAACGCATCGCCGAATTGTGCGGCATCAAAGATTATGTAATGATGCAGTCAGCCGGGAATCTCAGAATGGTTTTTGTCACTTGTCATGTCCCGCTTGCCGAGGTAACGCACTTGGCGGTGAAGCCCAAAATTGTGCAAGTCGCCCGTCTGTTGAACCACGCGATTCAAGCCGAGGGGATTGAATCGCCTAAATTAGCGATGGCGGCGATCAACCCTCACGCCGGTGAAAACGGTTGCATGGGCATGGAAGATGAACTCCAGACCAAACCGGCAATTGCGGAACTCCGCAATAGTGGAATCGACATCGACGGTCCGTTCCCCCCCGACACTTTGTTTATTGAGGACATTCGCCGCAACTATGACGGAATTGTGGCGATGTATCACGATCAGGGGCATATCCCGTTTAAGATGCTGGCGTTTCATAACGGGGTAAATTCCACGCTGGGGTTGCCGATAATTCGGTGCAGCCCGGATCACGGAACGGCGTTTGATATTGCGTGGAAAGGAGTTGCCAATATCGGGAGCTTTCAAGCCGCAGTAGAGTTGGCGATTTGTCGTGCCGAACGCAAAAACGCGGGAGGCAATCGATGAAAGCGCGATTGTTGATTTTTTTGTCGCTGTTATGCGGAGTGTTAGGCGGAGCGGAAACTCCCCAGATTAACTCTATTTTAGCCTCGGTCAACGGCGAGCCGATCAGTCTGGTGGATATTCTCGGCGATACGCGCAACGGCGAATATCAAGCCATGGCGATCTATTCCGGGGAGCGCTTGGCCGAAGAGATCAAAAAAATTCGGCTAAAAGCGGTTAATGACCACATCGATAAGATGCTGTTGCTGGAGGCATATCGCGAACGTCCGTTTGACATACCCAATCAAAGCGTCGAAGAAGAACTCGATAATATTGCCGAACGCATGGGGGTGCGTTCACGCAGTGAATTCACCCGAAAATTGCGGGAGTCGGGTACTACCATTGAAGCGGTACGCAAAAACGTCGAAGAGTACATCATTGCCCATATGATGATTTACGATCAGATTAGAATCGAAGAAAACATCACTCCCCGCGAAGTTTATGATTACTATGAACAACACAAAAATGAGTTTATCACGCCGGAAAAAGTGGCACTCGCAATGATAATGCTCGATTTGAAAGACCCGGAATTGGAAGAGAAAATTCGCATTATCTCCGACACGCTTGCCGCTTCTCCCGACGCGTTTGCCGATTTGGCGAAACGATATAGCACCGGCCCGGATTCGCAGGAGGGAGGAAACCTCGGCGAAATTGAACGCAAGCGAATTCGTGCGGAATTCGCAGCGGCGATGCCGGAGTTGACAATCGGCAAAATATACGGACCGATACGAACGCAAGACGGGGTCACGTTTTTGCGACTTTTGGCGCATACCAAGGCAAGTAAAGGCGAATTTCGGGCGTTGAGTGCTGAAATTCGGCGCAAGATTGACCTTGAACGGCGCGAAAAAATCCGGGACGCATATTTGCAACGTTTGCGCGAAAAAGCCCTTATCCGCTATTTCTTTTAAATACTACCCTTAGTTGCGGATTCTTTTGGCTTTAGCCTTGCCGATGTAAAACGCCTTGATGTTGTTTTTGACCACATGCTCTTTTTCGTGGAAGCAATCCATAATCGCCTCTTCAAACACCCGGTCAAAATCAGCCTTATCTTCTTCATCAAGAAAGAGATCGCACATCATGACCGCCACCGCTCCAAGCATCATGGAGTTGGCGTATTTCAAATCGCCGAGCTGTTTGGCCAGATCCGAAGCCGGCAGCGTGTAAATGACTCGCTCAAGCACCTCGTCCGGGCATTTGCCGTTCGACTCGTCGTAGAGCAAGATTCCGTTGCTTTTTAAGGTCGGCAAATACTTCTCAAGGGCGGGCTGATTTAAAGCAAGCAGCAAATTGCACTCTTTGTCCACCACCGGAGACCCGATCGGGTCACGGCTTAGCACCACCGAACAATTCGCCGTCCCTCCCCGCATTTCCGGCCCGTAACTCGGCAACCACGAGACGTTGAAATTGCGCAACTTGCCCATGGTTGCGAGCATATAGCCCAAACTCAGCACCCCTTGACCGCCGGAACCGCAGAGCTTGATTCGCCGCTCCGACTGAAAAATGCGTGACGGGTTGCGAAAAGATTCACTGACCCCGTCGGCAACCCGAACCGGGTAGAGCAGTTCGCGTACCGCCTCCGGCTGATAAATACCGACCGGGCGATTGATCGGGTCGCGGCTGTCGGCGATGTCTTTGTAAACCCCGAGCGGGAAATAACGGCTCATCTGGTTGTCGAGAAATTCGTTCATATCTTGCGCGTTCATTTTTAAATTGACCGGGCAACCCGAGAGCAATTCCACCAAAGAGAACCCTTTTCGCTCGATGCTGTTAGTCAACGCTTTGCGAATTGCAAGCCGCGCTTTGCGAATCTTTTGCACGGTTGAAAGCGCGCAACGTTCGACGTACACGGGGGCATCGAGCGCAGCGACGGTTTCGGATACTTTTAACGGGTACCCCTCACTGCTGACACTTCGTCCCAACGGAGTGGTTTGAGTCTTTTGCCCCGGCAATGTGGTCGGCGCCATCTGACCGCCGGTCATGCCGTAAATCGCATTGTTAACAAAAAACACCGCCAGATTTTCCCCTCGGTTCGCCGCCTGCAAAATGTGGTTGAAACCGATCGACGCCAAATCGCCGTCACCCTGGTACGAAATCACCAAGTTATCGGGATTCGCCCGCGCCAGCCCGGTGCCGACCGCCGGAGCGCGTCCGTGCGGGGCGGAAATACCGAAACAGTCGAAGTAGTAGTAGCTGAACACCGCGCAACCCACCGGAGCGATAATGATCGTTTTATCCTGAATCCCAAAATCGGCTATCGCCTCGGCGATGAGCTTGTGCAAAATACCGTGTCCGCAACCGGGGCAGTAGTGCATATTGCTTTTAATCGGGCCGGGGCGACGCTCAAAAACCGGGAAAAATCCGCCGGAGCGACCAAAAATTACTTTCTCTTCACTCATAAAACTTATGCCTCCTTCGCACCGACAATCTCGGTGACACGCTTGACGATTTCATCGATAGTGGTGATATTCCCGCCCATACGGTTGATTAAATGCACCGGGCGGTCGCAGTTGATCGCCAATTTGACGTCATCGATCATCTGACCGTCGCTCATTTCCACAGCGATGAACTCCTTTGCCTGACCAAGTGCGCGAATTGCATCAACCGGGAACGGCCAAAGCGTGATCGGACGCAAGAGTCCGGCTTTTATGCCTTTGGCGCGAAGCTCGTCCACCGCCGAACGACAAAGTCGCCCGGAGATCCCGTATCCGACCAGAACAATGTCGGCATCTTGGGTTTTGTACTCTTCGCAACGCTGTTCGTTAGCGCGAATTTCGGCGTATTTACTTTGCAGTTTTTTGTTTAACGCCTCAAGGTCGTCATGTTCAAGGTAAATCGAGCTGATTAAGTTCGTGCGGGGGCGACTTACATCAAGCGCCCACGCCGGAACTTCGGCGCGTTTGCTCAACGGTTCCGGCAATGTGACCGTCTCCATGGTTTGTCCGATCACTCCGTCGGTCAGCAAATATACGACAATGCGGTATTTTTCGGCAAGCTCAAACGCAAGAAGCGGAAAATCGCACATCTCCTGCGCCGATGCCGGCGACAGGACAATGCAGTGATAACTGCCGTGACCGCCGCCTTTGACAACTTGATTGTAGTCGGACTGCTCCGGACCGATGTTCCCAAGCCCCGGACCTGCCCGCATAATATCGACCACCAAAGCGGGCAATTCTTCGCCCGAGAGATAGCTGATTCCCTCCTGCTTGAGGCTGATCCCCAGCCCCGAACTCGCGGTCATGGCTCGCCGACCGTTTGCGGCGGCACCCATAACCATATTGATGGCGGCAATCTCACATTCCGCCTGAAGAAAGGTTCTCCCGAGTTTGGGAAAACAGCGTGCCGCGGTATGGGCGATTTCGCTGGCGGGGGTGATCGGGTAGCCAAAAAAACATTCGCACCCGGCTAACAACGCGCCGTAAATCACCGCTTCGTTGCCTTTAAGTAAAATTCGATTGGTATATTCCATAATGCGCCTATTCGCTTAGTTGAATCACAGTAATAGCACCCGGTTCCGGGCAGGTGAGGAAACAGCCGCCGCAACCGATGCACTCTTGCCTGACCGGGACGGCAAAGGGAACTCCCAGCTTATTGAGCCGTGTCCCCATTTTCAGCACATGGCGCGGACAGGCGATAACGCATCGCTCGCAACCTTTACACTCATCTGGTGCGATTTGCACCGTGAATTTCTTTTTGTTCATTATATTATCTCCCTAACTTCACAACTAATGGTTACCTCTAAAGGCTGCCTCTAAAGCGGTATTTTAATACTTTTGACTATATCACCGATGATTTCTTGCGCGGTTATTCCGGCGTAACGGGTTTTCGCCTCGACGACAACCCGGTGAGATAAGACTATTACGGCTAATTCGCGGACATCGTCCGGCAACACAAAATTGCGGCCTCGAATCAGTGACAACGCTCTGGCGCAGTCGGCCAGGCGGATCGCGGCACGCGGACTTGCTCCAAGGATAAGCCGCGTATCGTTGCGGGTTGCCCTGATAATAGACAAAAGATACATCGATACGGACTTTTCTATACCGACTTTCTTCATCTCTTCCTGGAGCGAAAGAATTTCCGCACGGCTGATTCGGGGTACGAGCGACTCAATCGGTTCACTATCTTGACGGTCAAAGAGCATTTCGCACTCGGCTTCCTCGTCAGGATAGCCCAGTATCAAACGCATATCAAAGCGGTCAAGCTGCGCCTCCGGCAACGGATACGTACCCTGATATTCGATGGGGTTTTGAGTTGCGATAACCATAAACGGTGCTTCGAGAATCCGACTGTTGCCGTCAGGAGAAACCTGATGTTCACACATGCACTCCAAGAGTGCGGATTGGGTACGCGGTGAGGCGCGGTTAATTTCGTCCGCCAAAAGAATATTGGTAAAAACCGGTCCGGGGCGAAATTGAAATTGCCCGGTGCTGGGGTTGTAAATTGATATTCCGGTGATGTCCGCCGGGAGCAAATCCGGCGTAAATTGAATTCGGCTGAACTTGGCATCAATCAGATACGCCAACGCCTTGGCAAGGGTGGTTTTCCCCACGCCGGGTACATCGTCCAGCAAGATATTGCCACCGGCGACGAATGCGGTGAGCAAATATCTGATCACATCGGATTTGCCGCGAATAATCCGATTCAGTTCGGATTCGACTACGGCTAATTTTTCGATTGGAGTAGGCATATTATCATCTTTCTATAAATAATCAACCGCATAAGTGATCAGAACCAATCACCGTCGAAATTGAATGTCCCGGTCTCCCGGCTGTTCCAATGCGCGTTCTGCAAATCGTAAAAATCGTACAATCCCGGCAATCTCGGAATCGAATGCACCTTTTGCGGATAAAGTCGGGTCAAACCGTCACGCCGGTCAAAACGGACGACAAATCCGTTGCCGCGGTCATCGCGAAATTCTCCATCCATCGGAATTTTTGCGCGGGTAATCAGCAGAGCCGGACGACCGTAACGGTAGAGTTCAAGGACCAGCACTGATTTATCGCGCAGTGCTTCAATCGATTCTTTTTCCAACTCAATATGCGCGGTTACTCTGCTTACGCCCAAGCGGGATAACTCCAGCGCTGTCATCGAATTCGCCACCGGCAATGGCGTTGAGGCGATTATCTCTATTTTTTGATGCGGCTTTAGCAGCGTTAATGCGTAAAGCGAACCTATTCTGAAACGCTTGATTCCCGAAGCAACCGCGCTTTGAATCGCTCTTTTTACCGATTCAAGCTTTCCTTCCGGGCAAAATTCCGGGAGAATCACCTCCCCGGTGAGCTTATTAAAATCGAATATGGAACAGGCGCGAATCGCCTTGCGGTTGCCCGGCTCCGCGCCGTTAGGCTTCATCGCCACGGTCTCTTGCAGATGCTCCGGCAAACTTCCGGCGGGTTTGAGCGACTGATACGCTTTGCGAAATCTTTCCAACCCGACGGCGGAATCGCGAAATACACTTTCAGGACTCAAATTCTCTTTTACTTCATTCCAAAATTCGCGGCGCAAAGACTTCAGCTCACTACTCGGCAGGAAAAAGTTTCCCCCGATTTCGCATTTGAATTCCCCCAGCGCAAACACATCGGAATCCGCCGCCGAGAATTCCTTGTGCAACGTCTCCGCCGTGACCGGGCGGGAATCGGCACTTTGCAGCGCGACTTTGCGTTTCCAGTTTGGGAATATGCCGTTTTCGACTTTTACTTCAATTTGCGAAGAGGTGAGCTTCAGCGCAAGATTCAGCTTTTTGCGCGGAATCGGCAAGGCGGCAAGCTCTTTGGCGTAGTCGGAAAAGCTTTCGCCGATTTTAAACACCAATCCGCCCGCGGCAACGGGTTTGTCACAAAGTACAAACAGCTGTTGCCCAGGCAACGCTTTGCGTGTCGGTGCATTATCGATAAACATTTTTGTAACCGTCAGTGCCGAACCCTCGTCACCGGATTGAGGCTGAACCCGAAGCCGATCGCCGAGAAACAGCCGTTTTGAAGTGACAAACCCGAAGCCGTTGTCGCGCAAATCGTTTACATTGCCGCATAATTGCCCGGCGGCTCCGAGCGAATCGTGCGAAATTAAAGTGGATGCGGACTCTGTGGTGTAAAATCCGAGCGACCATTTGCGACCGCATCCCTTGGACAGCATATTACGGGCCTCTCCGAGATGTTCGCGAAATTCCGCCGCCGGAGCATCGAGCAACATGCGGTATGCTCCGACCGTCTGCCTGACAAAATCCGGTTGCTTCAGCCGTCCTTCGATTTTCAGCGAGTCAATTCCCAGTTCGCGCAATTGCGGTAAAAGCTCAATCGTGCAAAGATCCTGTGGAGAAAAAAAGAACCCGTTGCCGTTTTTACTGAAGTAACGGCGGCGACACGGCTGTTTGCATTTGCCGCGGTTGCCGCTGTAACCACCTAAATACGATGAAAAGAAGCACGCTCCCGACAGCGAGGCGCAGAGAGCTCCGTGAATAAACACCTCAAGTTCAAGCTTTGTCGATTTACGCACCAAAGCGATCTCTTCAAGCGTCATTTGCCGCTCCAGTACCACCCGGCTTATACCCAACTTCTCGGCGATTTCAAGTCCGGCAGAGTTATGAAAACCCATTTGAGTGGAGGCGTGCAACGCCAATTTCGGGAAATACTCCCGCGCCATACGGATGATGCCGAGATCTTGCACCAACAGCGCGTCCGGTTGCATTTCTTCGAGCAACGCGAGTGTTTCGGCGACTTCGGCAAGTTCGGATTCTTTGACCAGAGTATTTAGCGTGATATAGACCTTGCGTTTGAGCTTATGGGCATATTCGATGATTTGCGCCATATTTTCGGGAGTAAAGTTTTCGCCGCGCTCACGGGCGTTGAATTTCGACAATCCGGCGTAAATCGCATCTGCCCCCGCTTCAAATGCGGCAAGTGCGCAACCGGGACTTCCTGCCGGGGAGAGTAGCTCGGGATTAGGTCGAACTCCGGAAACAATATGGTTATTCATCTGTATTTTTAAGTCTTTCTTTTTCCGTTGTTACTATATGACAATTTCCCCTAAAATGCAATGGCGCAAGCGTAAAATTCATAATAAAAAAGTTAAGAGTTTATCAACTAATAAACGAAAACACTCTGACTATTTCAGGCGGATACGCGGGTCGGCCCAGGCATATGCAAGATCGGCAAGCAAATTCATAACGATAAACAGCAATGCACTGACAATAACCAACGCTTTTATCAGTTGCAAATCCGAATTGTACAGTGCGTCCACCCCGGCGAAGCCCAGACCCGGGATTCCGAAAAACGATTCGAGCAACAAACTGCCGGTAAATAAAAACGGCAACGCGGCACTCGCTCTGGTGATGATCTGAATCGCCGCATTGCGCAGCAGGTGTTTGCCGTACACCTTTATGGGCGATAACCCTTTTGCCGTTGCCGTACGCAAATATTCCCGGTTTAATTCGTTGACAAAGACGGTTCGATAAAAGCGAACATTTCCTCCGATACCGCAAAAAATCCCCACGATAATCGGCAAACAAAGATAACTGAAACTTTCAAACCCCCAAACCGGGAAAAGGTCGTAGTAGTATCCGAGAAACCATTGCGCGAAAATAATAACCACCAAATAAGAGACGCTTATCCCGGCAACTGAGACAATCACCAACGATCGGTCAAGCCACGTGTCTTTGAACGCCGCCGCAATCAGTGAGAGCAATAGCCCGATTATGAGTTCTCCCAGGAAAATCGGAATCATCAAACACAGCGACGGCCAAACTCCACGCCAAAGAATCGTCGAAATCGGTTCGCGAGTGGTTATCGTTTTGCCGAAATTCAGCACGCTTATATAAGGAAATTGGGGTTTGAAACTCACAATTTCCCGGAGTGAACGCAAAAATTGCGAATTCCACGGCGACTCTTGAATGCGAAAAAAGCGAATCTCATCGACACGTTCCGCCGGGACGATCACCTCGGAATCATCGCTTTCTACATAAGCAGCGTGACTTTCTTTGACCAGACAATAGGCGTAACGTCCAACGGGAAATTGCCGTCTAAAACGCAAATACTTTTTTTTGCCCGGCGATGCACCGCTTGATTCTTCAATGAGTGACACGCCGGGACGGAGCGTTTCGCCTTGTTTGTATGCGCCAAATGCTTCGGTTTTGCAATATCGGCCGTAAAACAACGGCAGGTCCGCACCGAGTTCACGGCGCAAAGCATCGATCTCTTCGGCGCGGGCGTTTTTACCGAGAACTGCGGCGGCGGGATCTCCCGCCGCGACGTTGAACAAAACGAACGTCAGGAGCATCACGCCCAGCAGAATTAGCACGGAATAAAAAGTTCTGCGAATGATGAAACTGAACATGCAAATAAAATACCGCCCAAAATTCGTTTTTGCAAGAGCGCCTTGTCGAGATAGTCGGTTGTGCGATGTGTTTAGGGTGTCTCTAAAAACTCACCTTGAGACGAAAAATCGGCATATTCGCAAAGTAGCACATGCAATTGTGAGATGCGATTTTTAACCAAGCTTCCAGTTTTTATAGGTAGCCTTTTTTTGCTGCGCCAGACGGGAAAAATCACACTTCAGGCATCAAGCAAAAAGCGGAGTTCCTCCATCGAGAACGCTCCGGCGATAGCCTCGGGAGAATCGACCACCGAGTCGAAAATCTCCTGCTTTTTACTTTGCAACTCAAGAATTTTCTCTTCGATCGAATCTTTGACCACCAACTTCAAACTGTTCACCGGGCGGGTCTGCCCGATACGATGGGTGCGATCCGCCGCCTGAAGTTCGACTGCGGGATTCCACCACGGATCGTAAATAATAACCGTATCCGCCCCGGTAAGGTTAAGCCCCGTCCCTCCTGCCTTTAAACTCAGCAAAAAGAGCGGAATCGCCGGGTCATGGTTGAAGTGATCCACCCGTTGTTGCCGGTTGCGGGTTGCTCCGTCCAAATATTCAAAGGCAATGCCGGATTGCTTCAGCTCAGGTATCGCCAACGCCAACAAACTGGTGAACTGGCTGAACAGCAAAACTTTGTGATTACTGTCAAAATGCTCGTGCAACAGCTCAAGCAACAATTCCATTTTAGCCGAAGGGACACCTTTGCCCTCGTCGTCGGGAAGCAAAGCCGGGTGGCAGCAGATCTGACGCAAACGCAACAGCGTGCTGAATATCGTCGCATTGCCACGGGTATCGCCTTGCTTCAACGAGCGAAGCGCGTTGCGGCCTTTAGCCAACACCTCATCGTAAAGTCGGCGTTGCTTTGAGTCCATTTCGCAATAAATCGTGTGTTCAAATTTAGGCGGCAAATCCGGTGCAACCATCGCTTTGGTACGTCTTTTGACAAAGGGGGCGATGCGGGCGGCAAGATCGCGTTGCAACGCAGAATCGCTTTTTATGTCGGCATAATAACGGCGAAACGCCGCCAATGTTCCCAACATACCGGGTTGCAAAAAGTCGAAGATGCTCCAAAGGTCTTCCGGGGAATTTTCCAATGGTGTGCCGGTCAAAACAATGCGGTGTACCGCATCAATGCTTTTGCAGTTTTTCGCATTGGATGAACCCGGATTTTTGATATGTTGCGCCTCGTCCAGCACCAAGAAACTGAAACTGTAATGTTTCAGCTTATCGATCGATAATCTGGCGGCGGCGTAAGAGAGAATTACTAAATCGAAGTTTGTCAAAGACTTCCAGATCGCGCCGCGTTCGACTCCATCGTGCGGCGCGGCGATTTTGAATTCCGGCACGAAACGCGCCGCTTCACGCGCCCAGTTGTCAATCAACGACGCGGGGCAGACGATGAGTGCCGGAGCCATCCCCCGCTTTTTTCGCGATGCGAGCAACGCCAAAAGCTGGACGGTTTTGCCCAACCCCATTTCATCGGCTAAAATCACGTTGTAATTGCGGTCGGTCATATACTGCAAAAAGCGAACCCCTTCTTGCTGATACTTACGCAACTCGCCGGCAAATTGATAGTCGGGTTGCAAATCGTATACCGCGATTTGTTCGCCGACTTCGTTTCCTGTCAATTCGGGCACTATCGCGCCAGGAATATCGCGAACTAAAAAGGTAAAATACTCCGCCGCAAACGAGGCGATTTCAAATGTTCGCCCGACCGGGTCAAGTTTTCGCACCACTCCCGAAGCCGCCAAAAAGAAACGTTGCTGAGCCGAAGATAGTTTGACTATTCCGACCCCCGGCAACGCCAGAAATCCGCTACCGCTCTTCGCCGCCGACAGACAGCTCTTCCAGTCGGCGATGACATTCGCGCTTTTGAGTGTGTACTCTATAAGCCAACCGTCGGCAAGTTTGGCGGACATGCGACAGTTAAATTCAAGCTCCGGCACCCCGGTATTGCCGCGCAACATCCCCGCCAATCGCCCGGAAAGTGCCAAATTGTCGCGAACTGCGAGGAATTCCGGCAACGCCCGGTCAAGAAACGTGCCGATTTGTTCAACCCCCGAAAGGAGATAATTTTCGTTTGACTTGACAAACCCGAACATGGACAGCTCGTTTTCAAACGCCAACTCTCCATTTTCGTCGCGTCGCCAAAAGTGGTCGTTTTCGCGGACAAGTCGCCCCGATTCAGGCCGCAAACAAACTTGCAACCCGTCGGAGTCGTACAAATAGCGCAAAGACAGCATAAACTCCCCGCTGTGAGAAATTTCACCGTCGAGCAGAATTTCAAGCGTCCGATTATCAAGCTCAATACCGTCGGCGCAAACCACCGGCAATGGAAAATCCGACAAAAACTCCTCAAGCTTCACACCCGCCGGAGGCGCTTGTACTCCGACCCGGAAAAAGTTGCGCAACCAACTAATCTCGCAAGTCGCACCGACAAAGAAGTATTCCCCTTCGCGACCGATCCAGCACCCGGATCTCCCGGTGATGACCTTTGCACTCGCGATCGGTAAAATTGCGCCGTTTACTCTAATCCCCGGCGACATGACGCTCTTTGACCCTGCATTTGAAATCAACAAAACCGCCTCGGCGAATCCGCCGCGCACATGCAATTTACGCCCGTTTCGGGTAAAACGGGGGAAATTTACCAAGCTGTGAAAGAATTCGGCGGTCATCTCTGAATTTAACAGAATTTGAGAATTCTCCGCTTCGCCGTTGATCGCCAAAAAACGGATAATTTGCTGTTCGTGCAACGAAAAATGGTCCAGTTTTAACGAGACGGTCAGAGATTTATCGAAATAAAGTTGGCGTAAATTGTTTAAGTTGCCGATATAATCACGACCGGCGGTTTTGAGTTTAATTGCCAGCGTGGCGTTTTCCCACTTGCTCGGCACGTGCGGAAATGCCGAAACCGCGTCGATATAAAGCTCCGCCTGAGGCGGACGCGCCCGCTCAAGTAACTTGGGTAAACTCTCCTGCTTCAGTCCGCCGTAATAGGCTGGCGCCTCTTCTTGAACCGCCGTTTTTCCGCTGAAATTATACCGCCCGGCATATAAGATCAGCGCAACGGCATGCTCGCAAAGTCTGCCGGGAGTTACGGTTGCACAGTTACAACTCCCCGCCGGGTGTTCCCCGGTACGGACACAAGTCTCGACGACGCTTTCATTCAGATGGAAACGCCCGCAAAGTCTGCCCTCCCGGTCGCGCCAAACGCCGATAAGCCGACCGTTTTTCAGCATGGCTTTTGCTGCTTTGAGTTCCGCCTCTCCTGAAATCTCCAGCAATCTCTCTTCAAAGCTCTTCTTCATCAAATCCCCTGTTATATAAAAACATGAATCTATTAACATAGACTCAGTTACGCACTTTTTCCAGTTTATTCTGTTGTGAAATTGGAAAAAAGCGCAAGAATGGTGTATAGTAACAGAGCTAATCGCAGGATTAGCTCTAATAATCGCAAAAATATTTTATGGCAAACTCAGGATCGCCACCCCTGACATCAACGGCGGAATAGTTGTTTTATGGAAAATCTCTATCTCGGGATCGATATCGGCTCGACTACGTTTAAAGCCGTCCTCTTGAATGAAAAAGGTCAAGTTCGCCAAGCACTGTATCGACGCACGCGACCGGTGGACACCGGGCGGGTTCGCTGCTCCGGCGTATGCGCAAAATGCGGAGCGTGTAACTTTGGTCAATTGCGCCAAACCGTCGATAAATTTTTGATGGATGCCGGAATTAAGGGGTTGGGCGAAATCACCTGCACCGCCGTCACCGGCAGCCAGATTGTGGAGGATACCCACGACTTTTTGCCGTACGATTTTCAGGTCAGCGAAGTCACCGCCCACGTTGCCGGTGCGCGTCATTATTACCCCGACTGCAAAGCGATTCTCGATGTCGGCGGGCAAGACAGCAAGGCGATGGTCTTCAACGATAAGATGAATATGTGGAACTACAAGATGAGCGGCATTTGCGCCGCCGGTACCGGTGCGTTTCTCGACAGCGTCGCGATTAAGCTCAATGTCCCGGTCGAAGAGATGGCCGACCGCGCCAACTACGGCAGCGATCTGGAGTTTTCCAGCGTCTGCGCGGTACTATCCGCCACGAGCATCAACAAATTCAAAAACCGTTTCCCGATGGGTGATATTATCGGCGGAGCGTGCCGCGCTCAAGCCCGCACCATCATGTCCGGGGTGGGCGAACTCTTTTTGGACTACAAAGGCGATATTGTCTTCCAAGGCGGCGTGGCATACAATCAGGCGGTCGCGCATTATCTCAAGGAGATCACCGGCAACAATATCGTTACGCCGGAGCTTCACGGGGTAATGGGTGCACTCGGTTCGGCTTGTCTGGCGCGTCAATTTTACCATCTTAAAGGGAAATTCAACCCCGAGATCGGGCTTCCGCCCGTGGAGCGTCATCTCGAATCGGTCAATTTGCGTGCCCGCGCCACGCGCAAAGATTTTCTCGGAAGGGGCGATGAGCCGCTGGTGTGGCGCAATTTGTTTTTCCCCACCGAAATCTTAAACGCGATCGGGGCGCGGGCACTGACGCTCGAAACCTATGCCGCGCTTTTTGCCCGCAGTCGGCACAAGGTCAAGCGGGCGTTTGACCGGGCGGCGTGCAAGGGATTTTCCGGCGAAACGTGTTCTTTTTTGCGGGTGCTTGAGGGGTCGGACCTGCCCCGCCCGGCGTTTGGGGTTTCCACCTCGCAACCCTGCCAGCAGGGCGAACGTATTTTTCGCGATCTCGGACGCAATTACGGTTTGTCGGACCGTTTCTTTTCGCTGCAAACTCCGGCTACCGGGGCGGACGACGCGCTGGCGGTGGAGCATTTGGCGGAGGAGTTGGAGCGTTCGGTCCGTCAGATGGAAAAGGCGTTGAATTTGACGCTCAAGCCCCAGCGACTGAAAGAAGCGTGCGAACACTCCAACAACGCAAGACACTATTCTTTGCTGGCAAATGAGTTGCGTTTTAACAGCCCGCCTCTTATCCGCGGGACGCAAGCAATTTACTTTGCCTCGATTTTCAGCCAGCTTTGGGGTCGCCCCGAGTTGACCGAGATTCAACAAAAACTCTATGAAGAACTCAAAAATATTCGCGAAGAAATCGCCGACTCGGTCAAAATTGAAGATACTCATCGGTTGCTTTGGCTGCATTTGCCCCCGTTTTACGACACATCGTTGTTGGACTATATCGAAATAAAGCGCCGGGCACCGATTGTTTTTGAAGAGGTAAACTATATCGGCTGGAAGCCGCTCGATGTTTCCGACCCCTACCGCTCATTGGCAAAAAAGGTTCTCAGTACCGGGTTTATGGATCCGGCGCAAAGGGTAAAGACCATTCTCGAACAGGCTCCTGTTATTCACTACAACGGTTGCATCCTCTACAACCACGGTTTCGGGCGTTGTTCGATGGCGGACAGTTCATTTGTCAAGCATTTGCGCGAAGAGTTAAACCAGGCGGCGATTCCGCTGCTGGTTCTCGACGGTGATTGTGTTGACCCGACTATCGACCCGTGCAGCACCGAAACCAAGATTTCCGCATATATCGAAGCTTTGAACGAACGGAAATACGGCAATATCTTTGGCGCATTGAGGAAAAAATAAAATGATTCGCAAAAACGGGGAATACAAAGTTGAAATTCGCGAAGCGATGCGCGGCGGCGACGGGTCGGTCAAGATTGAAGAGTTTTGGGCACCGGAAGTTGAAATGCGTTCAAAAAACCGAATGTTTTCGCGCCTGACATTAAATCCGGGTTGCTCGATCGGGTTTCACACCCATGATAATGAAGATGAAATTTTTGTGGTAATTCGCGGTCGCGCTGAAGCCGACGACAACGGCAAAACCGTGTCGCTTGAGCCGGGCGACACCATTTTAACCGGCAACGGTGACGGTCATGCGATTCGTTGCGTCGGGAATGAACCGCTCGAACTTGTGGCGGTGATTTCGCGCTACTAAAGGGTATCTCTAAAGACTGGCTTGAGTTAAAAAATCGATAGAGTCGTAATTTGGAGGCGAGATTTTGCGCGTATCTGGCTAACATAGAGTTAACCAGATACGCGCAAGCAATGCACATACGAATACGAGATGCGATTTTTAGCCAATCTTCCAGTTTTTAGAGGTAGCCTAAATATTTACGGAGATAAGCAGAAGTGTTAAGTAGAGATTTTTTATTGAATTTGGCAAAAGAATACGGCACGCCGCTGTACGTTTACGATGGCGATATGGTAGTGGCGCGTTATCGCGATTTATTCGGATTCATCCCGTATTCCAAGCTCAAAGTATGTTGCGCGATGAAGGCGAACTACAACCCCGGGTTGCTTGCGCTGCTCCGCGATGCGGGTGCGAGCCTGGATACGGTCAGCCCCGGTGAAGTTATTATGGCACTCAAACTCGGATTCCCCAAAGAAAAAATCATCTACACCGCCAACAATATGACCGATGCGGAGTTTGAGCAAGTTTTAGCCACCGGCGTAACCATGAACATCGGGTCGCTTTCGCGGCTTAAGAAAATCTCCGTATCCCACCCCGGAATCTCGTTGTGCTTGCGGTTTAATCCAGATGTTTGTGACGGCGACCACGCCAAGACCATGACCGGCGGCGATCTTACCAAATTCGGCATTTTGCTTGAAGCTGTTGAGGAAGTAAAGTCTATTGTCCGCGCCGGAAAGCTCAAGATTATCGGGCTGCATGAACACACCGGCAGCGGGTTGCAACGGGCTGAGTCGGTCTACCAGTCGATGGAAAATCTTATGAATATCGCCACGCCGGAGAATTTCCCGGATCTTGAATTCCTCGATTTCGGAGGGGGCTTTAAAGTTCCCTATAAGCCGGATGAGGCGCGAATTGATTATGTCGCTATGGGCAAAGAAATTACGCGCCGATTTGAGGCGTTTACCGCACGTTACGGACGCAAGCTCGATATGCTTTTTGAGCCGGGCAAATATATTTTCGCCGAAGCCGGGTATCTTTTAACCGAAGTCAATACGATAAAACATAACCGTAGTCGGGTGATTGTCGGGTGCAACTCCGGGTTTCCGCAACTGATTCGCCCGGTGCTGTACGATGCGTATCACAATATCGAAAACCTCAGCAACCCGAACGGAGCTGGCAAAATCTACGATGTTTGCGGCAATATTTGCGAGACCGGCGACCGTTTTGCCGAGCAGCGACTTTTACCTGAAATTCGGGAATACGATATTTTGTCTATTCAAAATGCCGGGGCTTACTGCTACAGCATGGGGGGTGTTTACAACCTCCGCGCCATGCCGACCGAAGTTGTCGTTTCGGGCAAAAAGGTAACTTATTTGCGCAAAGGACTTACCTCCGAAGAGCTTTGCAATCAGATACTGAGCGAGGGTAAGTTGCTATGAGCTGCAACTATTCGGCTGCACTTGATCTCTCGGGTCGGGAAGCCGGGTTTGCTCTGTTGAACGGGGCAAAAATCGTACTCTCCGAAATTCTTCCTATGTATGGACGCGACTCGGCGCAACTTGCAAAATGGGTTGAATCGAAGTTGAAAACAGTCGGAGCTCCATTTGATTCGATCGTCAAATGGAGCGTGGGTTCAGGACCGGGAAGTTTCACCGGGATGCGGCTTGCGGCGGCGTTGATTAGCGGATTGACCTTTGACAAACCGGGAGTTCTGACCCGCTGCGTCCCGACGGCGGTGGCGTTGGCGGCGAATTGTTCCGCTCCCCAGGAGGGTGAACGCATCGGGGCGTTGTTCGACGGACGGAATCGCGAATTGATTTTTTTTGAAATGCAAATCCGCGCCGGGGAAGCAGTTCCGACCGGAGAAGAACAGGTGTTGAATTCCGAACAAGCTACGAAGTTTTTCACGGCATATACGGTAGAACGCCTGATCGGGTTTGAGTCCGAATTCCCCGCGCTGGAGAAGTTGCTTGACCCGGCTGTTGCGGCGAAAATCGAACGCTTTACTTCAATCAAACCCGAGGCACTCGCCTTGTCGCGCTACAAGCCGTTCGACAACAATCTATCGGATTTAGTTTACATTCGCCCCGCCGTATTTGCTTCTCAAGGGTCTCTCTAAAAACTATGTTGAGGTAAAAATCAGCAGATTTGTAATTTGGATGTGAGATTTTGCAAATATCTGGCCAACATAGAGTTAACCAGATATAAGCAAACAGCGGGCATACGAATATGAGCCGCAATTTTCAATCAAGCTTCCAGTTTTCAGGGATACCCTCAACGGTAAATCGGGGGATAAAACTCCGTAAGCGGAATAGTAACATCAAGCTGATAATCAACTACGGTCACTTTGGTTTTTACCCCTTGACTCTCGGTGGCGATTTCGACCGGGATTTTTACCCCCTCATGCATACCGTACCGGACGATTTTTGAGACGCTCTCGCCAACCCGATACGCTTTAATGAGGTAGTCTTCTTTGTCGATGTAGATGTAGAATAGCGGAATATTGGGGTTTTCATCGTTGATTTTGCACGAAAGCCGATAATAATCTTCATCGCCCATAATACAGCCAGAGATAGAAATTTCGTCGAATACCGATGAGAGACTGCTTTCGGGGTTCGCAATTAAGATCAGGTTTTTGACCTGCTTCATCTGGTCTTCGTCGAGCTTGTTGTTTCGCTTGTTCGCGTAATCGCACTGCCAACCATTTTTGCCGTTGATGACAATGCCGCTGACCGGCTTATTATCGATGTTGCTGACCATTTTAAGTTTGTCCGGTTCGACGAACCAAACGTCGGTGAGCATCTCTTCGGGGTCTTCGGCAAAGCCGCGTTCGGTGACGGAGATTTGGCGTTGGAAGTAACTTTTCGCCTTGACATATCGACCTTCGGGGTCAAGAGCTTTTTGCATGTTCTTTTCGATGGTTTCAAGCTTGACGTCCACCGGGTACAGCTCCTCTTCGGGCAGCGAATTGCAGCCGCTCAAAACGAGAGACCCCAACGCGAACAAACACGCCGCCCCAAACCGAAACGCCAATTTCAACTGACTCTTTTGCATAAAACCTCCTGTTTATATGTTTTTATTCGATAGTGCTAAACCAATTATTTTCTTTTAATCTAACTAAAGCCAATTCAATTTGCCGGGGGCTGAATTGTTTTTTGCTCTCATTCCACGCATAAGTATGTTCAATTACCTCTTTTAGTGAGCTGACATTCTCTTTTTGTACAATCCAATGAACTGTAGATAGTAATTCAAGTCCAAAAGAAGTTTCATAGCCGCTGACAAGCTCTTCAACTCGTTTCATCCTATTACAAGTATCGCGATGTTGCTCCAAAAAATCAGTAACTTCTTCTTCCGCGCCGGGTACGATTTTTAATTGTTTTTGCGGATTATCTCCCCAATCGGCAAAGCCGAAAAGCAAATGTCCTTCCACTGCATTAAGAACATGGCGCAGATTTTCAGCATATGGTCCATGTTGAGCTTTGACATAATTTAAACGCAATTCTTCCCCGCTAATTTGAAGAAAATACAATAATTTATGCACCTCCAGCAAAGTTATAAACGGGTCGAGAAGCCCATCAAGATAATGTTTAATCAGCCCGACCAGCGCGGCACGCCCCTGTGTCATTTTCGGAATTTTGCGGTTATGAACCATTTTTTCCGCATGCGGAGCTCCGGCGGGTTGATAAATATCAATACGAACATCGCTTAAGGTTCTTAATATAATATCCATTTTACTTTTGACCAGATTCCAGTCGAGACCGCCAAGCCCACTGCCCAGCGGAGGGATTGCAATAGATGTAATGTTTTTATCTTTGATGACTTTTACCAGATCTATCAAGCCGGATTCAATATCCTCAATACGACTGACTCCGCGCCAATGTCGTTTGGTCGGAAAATTTATGATATATTTGTGGTTTATCATATCGTTGGTTTCATACACGAACATTTTTCCGGGCATAACGGCTTTGCGTTTGCACAAAGATTCGTAAGCGGCAAAATTATCGGGGAAACGGTTTTTGAATTGAAGAGCGAGCCCGCGTCCCATAACGCCGACGCAATTTACCGTGTTGACAATCGCCTCGGTGTCGGCATCGAATATATCTCCGGATTTGTATTCAATCATTATTGCCTCTTTGTCAGTAGTACCATTCTGGTTTAATCGCAATTGGCGGTCGATGTTCAACTCCGCGAAGAAGTGAATCTACCTGTCTATA
>JAISIP010000072.1 GCA_031261965.1 Victivallales bacterium
CCGCAATCGACGAGATGAAAAATCCGGCACACAAAGCCACCCGATACCCCATGGTCACAGCGAGCAGCACCGCTCCGAGTGCCACCGGGATAGCCTCCACCGCCAGCACGTTGGGCAGATCAATCGAATGACTCGACAGCGAATTGAAAAACTGAAATCCCCCAAAATTCGCCAACAACGAAACTATCACAATCATACCGAGCATTATACTGCGTCGATTCACCCGCACCACATCAGGGTGCAAATGATAAAGATAAAACGCCGCAAAAAGCACCAGCACGAAACTCCACACCGAGTTGTGAATCAACACTGAAATCTCTTGATCAAGCTTGCGGTTGTTGCGATCGGCACTCTCAAACGCCCTGAGCTTATTGCTGATCTCGTGTGTGATCTCCTGACCGCGCCGCACCAGCAAATCGCCTTTCGATACCGCAACCATCACCGGTACCACAGCTTCGGCGGCACGACGACAATCTTCCTGATACTGTTTTTCATCAGCCTCAAGATTGCCGTCCTCCCCGATCAAAGCAAGAAACACTTCAGATAATTTCCGTTGAATGATCTCTTTTCTTCCGCCGGTATAATTTTGCAACACATCCTCGGAAAGCTGTTCGGCAACCACCTGCGGATCATCCTGCTCGGTCACATTTTTCGCCGGCCAACGCCGTTGCTCCTGATCGATGACCCGAAGCGTTTGGCTGACTTTGAGCGAATCGCGCACCGAGCGGTTTAAAATACCGCGGCTGAGAATCCGAATCAGCAGGGACTTAAATCCCTCGTAATCATCGGTAGAACGCATAAATTCACCGATCGCTTTCGTCACCGTCGGATCGACCGACATCGCAAGCTGATCGGCGAGTTGACCGCCGGGAACGAAACGGCGACCCGACTTTTCATCGGACAACCGTCTGCCGATCGCTTCAAAAAATTCGGCGAAATCGCGCCGAATCGTGTTGTTCTGCTTGGCGTTGATGCGAAAATAAAGCGGGATTTTTTCCATCGCCTGCCGAACTTCCAACTCAGTGCCGTCGGCATCCTGATAAGAAAAATCCATCGACGCGATAATCGTACGCGGTGCCCGTTGACCGACTAATACATTTAACACCCGATCGATGTGTTGCTGGCTGGAAATCGTTAACAAAACCGCCGAAATCACCCAGATCAGCACCAGAGTAAAAATCCCCGGCGCGGGCGAACCTTCAAGTGCCGAAGATAATGTGTCAATATCAAAAGTTCGACGGGCGGAAACCAGCCCTTTGCGTTGAAGTTTGCGCCGGGTCTTGGTTTTGTGGAAGAAATTACGCATTGATTTGAGCATCGCACTTCCCTTTTTGTGTCGACTTGCTGTAGGCAAGAATTATCTTCTCAAGTAGCGCGTGCCGCACTACATCACGGGTATCAAAAAAAACAAATCCGATTTCGTCAATCTCGCGCAATGTTTCAATCGCATGAACCAAACCCGAACGCTCATGACCTGTCAGATCGGACTGGGTCGGATCCCCGGTAATCACACAGCGGGAACCGAATCCCATGCGGGTCACAAACATCAACATTTGTTCAACAGTTGTGTTTTGCGCTTCATCGAGAATAATAAACGCATTATTCAACGTGCGTCCGCGCATAAAAGCCAGCGGCGCAATCTCAATTATGCCACGTTCGACTAAAGCGGAAACTTCGTCAAAACTCATCATATCGTACAATGCGTCATATAAAGGACGCAAATACGGCATAATTTTTTCTTCCAAACTGCCGGGCAGAAATCCGAGATTTTCCCCCGATTCCCGCGCCGGGCGGGTCAGAACGATCCTACTTACGTTGCCCTTTAGAAACTCGGAAATAGCCATCGCCATCGCCAGATAAGTCTTGCCGGTTCCAGCCGGACCGATTCCATATACCACGTCACGGCTGCGGATCGCCCGCACATAATCCAGCTGACGTCGCGAACGCGGCATAATTTCGCGCTTCTTGGGCCCGACTTCGATGCGTTCTTTGAGCAATTCGCTGATGTCGTTTTCGCTTCGATTTTGAAATGAACGGCAGAGAAACTCAAAATCACGCGTCTCAAGTTGCTTGTGACGAACCTGATAAAAGTTGGAAAGTTTTTCAAAAAAAGCGACCGTTCGCTCCAGCGGTGCTTTTTCGCCGTCAATTTGAATCCAGTTTTCCCTCGCCACCAAGCGAACGTCAAACAAGCGTTCCAATTTTTTCAGACTTTTGACTTCATCTCCGGCACACGCCACATGCCACGAGAGACCTTTTTCAAAATAGTATTTAGTACTCTCCACTGCATCATATCCCAAAAAAACACGGCGCATTTGCGCCGTGTTGCTGATTTTTAAGGCAAATTACAGCTGCGGAATTTTAATTTTTGCGCCGAGCGGCAACATATTAGGATTGGGAATCACCGCTTTGTTGGCTTCGTAAATCCGCTCAAAAAGGTGTCCGTCCTGATAAAACTTCCGCGCAATACCCGAAAGCGTATCACCCGGCTTAACCACATACTCGATAAATTTACCATCGAACTTCACATCGTCGGGTTTCTTCGCCGTACCGTCTTCGGCGGGAACTTCAATTACTATTGATTCTTCCTTCACAATCACAGTCGGATCGTCAGCGGCAGCTTCGGGCTTCACTTCGACAACGGTCTCTTCTATGATAATCTCGCTGTCATCGTCGGCGGTGTCGGATTCCTCCGCGCTGTCGGCGGGTTTCGCCGTCTCTGCCGGGAGTGCGGTGTATTTATCCTTGATCGCAGGAGCAGCGGTACGCGGCGGTCTGAACCCGGGGTAACTGTCGCGTACAAAAGAGTTCCACTGCATTTCGGCATCGCCAAGTTCAACCTCAGCTAATTGAGGACGGCAACCCGCCGCCAGCACCAGCAATGTCGCACCACTCAAACCGATAGAAAGAGCCTTCATGATTTCGCCTCCTGTCACAACAGATTATTCCTATACACGATAAAACATCGCCATACAACATCATTATTTAAAATATATCCTGTCTTTTTTTAAAATCAACCCAAGGTTACCTTTAAAAACTGGAATTTGGCTAAAATTTGCAGCTCGCAATTGTATGCGAAACCTTGCAAGCATTTATCTAACTCCATGTCAGCTAAAGGCTTACAAAATTACATTATTTACTATCCCTATGCTGTCACGCAACCCGGATACGGGTATTGTCAGTTTAATCGGCGGCGACACCGCCCGTGCCGGTGGACTTTACCGACCCGAACATCGGGTTGGTCAAGGTGGACGAGCTACTCCCGGACAATGCCTCTGAAACTGCCGCAGCACCCAAATATCTTCCGGGATAGTCGATTTGGGCAAAGACCTGTAGACTGCACGGAGCATTATACGGCTTAGGCTACACAAAATCCCCCTTGACAGATGGGGGCATTACAATACTACTTTTTTGATAACGAACCATCTTTTACCGTAATTTTAATGGTGTTCGTACTTTCTATTTGTCCCTTGAAACATTTTTCTCCATATTGATTTTTATAAACTCCGGTTAAGGTATATACGCCATTGGGAACAGCTGCCCAATCAAAATTAGGGATTAAGTCGGACAATGTAAAAACAGTTGAAAAACTATCTTCTTGCTCCAATGTGACATAACGAAATACCTCGTTGGATGAAAATGAAATCTTGCCGCCCAATGAGGAAAACAAGCCATTATCCGAAGAGATTCCCCAGAAAAGACAGGCACTTTTTTCACTCTTAAGATTGAGGGGTAAAAACAATATCTGCTTTTCTTTACCTTTGTTAGTCAACGTAAAATAAAATTTTAAATCTGATAAAGAGGATTCTTTTTCTGTTGGAATTATGGATATGAGTAGTTGTATTGAATTGTTATTTTTAATCAGAGAAGATGTTTCTATTGCAGTTATTGAGCCCCCCAAGAAACTATGAAGAACATTAAAATTCCAGCTAAACCTTTGTTGTCTCTTTTCATGGTAACACATTCCTGTCTTATTATGTTTATGGATTATATGGTAGCCACGGTTCATAGCAAGGATTAGCACTGCTTGGCGTATCTATTCCAGCTGGTACAACCCAACTATTTGTGTTTGATAGTGCTTGGACGGCAATGATTGCTGAGTTTAAAATCAATTGACCTGCAGCATATGGTTTTGAACTTGGTCCATCCGAAAGTGCAAACCAATAATCTCGACAGATTTTCTTAAACGCATTGTTTTGGATACTGACCATTGCTGTCAGGTTGGTTATTGCCGTTACTTTAGTATGATTATGATAAGTCTTGAACAGTTTTTCAATGGCCGGTTCAGCAATAGTCCAATAATGCGTTCCTATTGTTCGCCATTCCGAGATACTATGTTATATAACTTTGTGCCTCTTCACCGGAATTTGTGGGTCGCGCAACGGGGGATTGAGCTCAAATGATTTGGTTGTCAGAAAAAGTAACGGATGTTTCCGTTATTTTCGGGAAAAGTGACGACATGGTTTTGCCGAAAATCGAGAGTTATCCATAGGCGGCGGCTCAGGCGAGA
>JAISIP010000096.1 GCA_031261965.1 Victivallales bacterium
ATCGCCCCAAAATAACCGGGTATAAAACAGAAAAAACGCGACAAAAAACTGGTAAAATTCAAAAAAACGGAACTATGTTTAATACAAAACCTCTAAAAAATGGTTTTTAGAGGTTGCCATGGATGATATTCGTGCGAGATTTGAAGTGATCGGCGAAAAAATGCAAGACTGGGGCAACAGAGTTGAGGTGAGCAAGAGACTGGAAGAGATGCTGAAATGCATCAATCAATTTGAGAAAGATTACATTTCGCACCAGAAACCACTTTTGCTTCAGCCAATCTGGAAAACCAGGGGACAATCTCCAATGTTGGCAGAACAGGCATTCGACATTTTTGTGTGGAGCGACTTTGCTTTGAGTCGCCTCTTTCTTGACAATGCCTGGACAAATCGTAACAAAGAAACCATCAACCGGCAAATGCGTAGCGCGGCACGTTTTTTCCGATTCATGTATCAGATGGCGACCAGCAGAAAAGTCGCCCTTTCCAAAATTTACCATGAAATGGATTTTGGATGGCAAACCGATAAAGAATTCGCCGTCAATGGCGGCATAACCAATCAATATATGGCTTCTCCACGTTTGTTTTCACCATTGCTGCAAAGTTCCGTGGTTCAGGAGATTATATTGAATGGTGGCGAAGAGTGCCTGAAGCCAGAAAGGCGCTTCGATCAGACTCTATATTTCACCGTCAAGAAAAAACTCTAATCAGTCATAAGGAAGAATCGTGATACACCGTTTTAAAACCCACAGCTTAGTCTGTAGTCAAGCCATCCAAATCGAAATCGACGACGCGACCGGCTTAGTCAAAAGCGTCGAATTCCTCGGCGGGTGTCCCGGCAACCTCGCCGGAATCTCACGCCTCGCCGCCGGAATGTCCCCGGAAGAACTCATCAACCGCTTGCAGGGAATCAAATGCGGCGACAAATCCACCTCATGCCCCGACCAATTGGCGCATGCCCTGAAGAAACTCATCGCCAGCGGATAACCCGGATTTTTCCGCAAAATAGGTGGTTTCAAAGGTTGAAAAAAATCCCCAATGGTAGTATGATACCAGTGATATATATTATGGCTACCTCTAAAAACTGGAAATTTGGCTGAAAATTGTAGCTCACATTCGTATGCGCAACCTTGCGCGTGCCAGGTTAACCCTATGTTAGCCATGCACTTGCAAAATTGCACTTCCGAATTGCGAATCTACTAATTTTCAACGCAACCCAGCTTTTAGAGATACCCTATACTTTTCTAAAAAGGATTTTTTTATGCCGTCGGATTTTGTCCACCTTCATTTGCACACCCACTACAGTTTGCTCGACGGAGCATGCACCGCCAAAGGGCTGGTTAATCTCGCCAAAGAAAACGAGATGACCGCAATGGCGATCACCGACCACGGCTATATGGGCGGCGTTGAGGAGTTTCACCGCACCTTGTCCGCCGCCGGGATCAACCCGATTATCGGAGTTGAGGCTTATGTCGCCCCCGGCGACCGTCGCGATTTCGACTCGAACAACCCTTTTAACCGGGGCGGATTTCACCTGATTTTGCTCAGCGAAAACGAACAGGGATACTTCAATCTCTGCAAAATGATGTCCGCCGCGAACAAAGACGGATTTTACTACAAGCCGCGAATCGACAAAGAGCTTTTGCGGGAATATCACGACGGTTTGATCTGTTCAAGCGCCTGTATAGCCAGTGAGATTTCGCAATATTACTTGCAGGGCAACGAACAACGCGCCATTCAGGCGTTGCATGAATATCTCGATATTTTCGGAGCAAATAATTTCTTCATCGAGCTGATGGATCACGGCATTGCCGAAGAGCGGCAGTGCAACCGTTTTTTGATCGAACAAGCGCGAAAAAATCAGCTCAAACTGATCGCCACCAACGATGTTCACTATATGCGCCAGTCCGACGCAGAGGCGCATGAAATCATGTTGTGCGTCCAGACCAACGCAAAATTGGCAGAGAAACACTTTAAGTTCTCCGGACCGGACTATTATTTTAAAACCGAGTCGGAGATGAGGGAGATTTTTCGCGAAGTTCCCGAAGCGATCACCAATACCCGGCTGGTGGCAGAACGTTGCAATATAAAATTTCACTATGTGCCGGAAGTGAATCACTATCCGAAATTTTATATGCCGGACAATCGATTGGCGGACAAAAACGATCTGCGCGAACTTTGTTGCGAAAATATGCCGTACCGTTACGGCTTTGACCCGCGCAAACTCGATAAACTCTCCGACGAGCAGCAGAAAATCATCGACCGCATGGATTATGAACTCGGAGTGATCGAAAAAACCGGCTTTATCAGCTACTTCTTTGTGGTGTCGGACTTTATCGGATACGCCAAAAACTCCGGCATCCCGGTCGGTCCCGGACGCGGCTCCGGGGCGGGGTCGATAGTGGCGTATCTGAGCCGGATTACCGACATCGACCCGCTCAGGTATCAGCTCTTTTTTGAACGTTTTTTGAACCCGGAGCGGATAAGTCCGCCGGATTTCGACATCGACTTTTGCGAAAAACGACGCGGCGAAGTGATCGAATACGTCAGAAATAAATACGGCTTTGACAGCGTGGCGCAAATCTGCACCTACGGGCTGTTGAAACCCAAGGCGGTACTCAAAGACGTCGCCCGCGTCCTCGGGTTCGATTTCGACTTCGGCAACCGTTTGACGAAATTGATTCCGGCAGACCCCAAAATCACCATCGACTCGGCGATTAAGCAATCCCCGGAATTGGCTCAACTCATCGCCGAAGATCCGGCGGTCGAACGAATCGTCAACTTCGGTAAAGTCCTCGAAGGACTCAACCGTCAAGCCGGCATTCACGCCGCCGGCGTGATCATCGGCGACCAGCGTCTCGATAATCTGGTGCCGTTGTCACGGAGTGCGTCGGACAGCATGGTCGTGTCGTTCCCCGCCCACCCCTGCGAGGCGCAAGGGTTGCTCAAAATGGACTTCCTCGGTTTGCGTACCCTTACTATTATCAAAAACGCGCTTGATATGATCAAGAAAAATCACGGCGTTGACCTTGATATGATGAAAATTCCGCTCGACGACGGCAAGACGTTTGAGATGCTTCAGCGCGGCGATACAGTGGCGGTTTTTCAGCTGGAGTCCAGCGGTATGCAGAATCTGTGCCGTTCGTTCGGTGTAGAGACCATTGAGCATATCGTTGCGCTGATTGCGATTTACCGCCCCGGACCGATGCAGTTCATCGGGGACTTTGTCGCCCGCAAAAAAGGCATCGCACCGATCATCTACGACCACCCGCTCATGGAAGATTGTCTCAAGGAAACCTATGGAATTATGCTCTATCAGGAGCAGATTATGCAAGTCGTGCGGATTCTGGCGGGATTCACCTTGGGCGGGGCGGATATTTTGCGCCGGGCGATCGGCAAAAAGAAAGAAAACGAACTTGCCGAACAACAAGAAAAATTCGTCCGCGGCTGCAAAGAGACCAATAATATAGATGAAGCACTTGCCAACCAGATTTGGGAAAAGATCAAGCTGTTCGCCGGGTACGGCTTCAATAAATCTCACTCGGCGGCGTATGGGATTATCTGCTATCAGACCGCCTATCTAAAGGCGAATTATCCGCTGGAATTCATGGCGGCGGTACTCACCAGCGAGCTGGAGTCAGCCGATAAGATCGCGTTTTTTATCAACAGTTGCAAAGCGATGAATATAAAGGTGTTGCCACCAGACGTGAACTCCTCCGGGATCAGTTTCTCGGTGGATTCCGACTGTATTCGCTTCGGGCTTGGCGCAATCAAGGGGGTCGGCGAAATCGCCGCCTCGAAGATCATCGAAAGTCGCGAAACCGACGGGAAATTTGAGAGTTTTCTCGACTTTTGCGAACGTTGCGGCACCGAGGTTAACTCGCGTATGTTGGAGTACTTGACCCGCGCAGGCGCACTTGATTCGCTCGGGTTGCGCCGCAGTCAGATTTTGGCGATCGCCGAGCCGATGATGAACTTTGCCTCCAGCCGCGCCAAAGACAAAGCGGCGGGGCAAGGCTCGCTTTTTGATTTGCTCGACAGCTCCGATGCCGGGATGGACGAGCTTAACTCCGTGCCGATTCCCGATATTCCCGAGTTTGATCAAACCGAGATTCTCAAGAGCGAAAAAGAGCTGTTGGGATTTTACGTTACCGGTCACCCGCTTGACCCATATGCGACTTTGGTAAAGGCGTTTTCGAGTTGCCCGATCCGGAATATCGAATCGCTCCCGGACAATTCGCAAATCCGCATCGCCGGAATGGTCAACAGTTATTCGGAGAAATTCAGCAAAAAAAGCGGCAAGAAGTTTGGCGTTATGCTGTTGGAAGATCTCGACTCATCGGTGGAATGTATGCTCTATGAACGGGTGCTCTCGGAGCTTGCCAAGCAGGAGATCGCGCTTGCGCCGGGGTTGCCGGTGCTGGCTTCGGTGACGGTGAACAAGCGCGATGAATCCGAAAAAGCGCGGGTGGCGGTTGACAAGCTGATTTTGCTGCCCGAGGCGACTAACGGATTAACCGAGGAGTTGCATATCCACCTTTACGCCGACGAACTCAAGCCCGGCATGGCCAAAGAGATCGCCGAGGCGTGTTTCCGCATTCCCGGTAAAACCAAAATAGTGATCTGCTTAGTGGGGGCTGACGACTCGGTCACATTTATCGAAGCAAATCGGGAAAAAATCACCGTGACTAAGCCGTTGCTGGATGAGTTGGATAGGATTTTAACTCCGGGACATTGGCGGCTGAAAGCTGCCGCCTACAATCCGCCTATGCGCCGGGCATGGAATCGCGACAAAGAACAGGCGCAATCTTCCGCCGCTCCGCCTCCGGTCGGCTAATCGACTAATACGAGGGTATCTCTAAAAACTCACCTTGAGTTACAAAATTGGCAGATTCGCAATTTGGAGGAGCAATTTTGCAAGCATCCGGCTAACATGGAGTTAACCAGATGTGCGCAAGCAGTGTGCAAACGAATGCGAGATGCAATTTTCAGCCAAGTTTCCAGTTTTTAGAGATACCCGCGATTATTCCGCTTTGGTTTCTTCCGCCTGGACAAACCCGTCGTCCTTGTTGTCGATGCGTTCTGCACGCAGGTCTTTAATCAACTGAAGCGCATCGCGAATACCGCCGATGGTAATCCAAACGGTGCAGACCGTACCCAGCAGAATTGAGAATGGAATCAACTTCCACCACCAAAATTCAATCCAGAAATCGGTCGTAAGCCCGATAGTCAACGCCAAGGTGCTGACAATCAGGAAAATTCCCCACCAACCCAATGACCAAGCGGCGGTGGCATAAGCGATAAACCGATCGAAACAGGTGAAGTTACTGCTAATACCGATAAGTTTTGAAAAGCTGAATCTATCGCGGTTTTTTAATGGCATAACATTTTTGTCGGCGTATTCGCCGCGATGTAAAAGTTTATCCATATTGTGGCAGTGTTTTGGACCGAGTAATGACACTCCAATATAACTGACGATGGCTGCAAGCATCGTAATGAAATAAATATACTGTCCGTTGATCGGGAACTTATTCATGTTGGCGGTTAACCAATTGAAGTGAGGAAAAATTTTATGCAAATAGGGTGCAACCGCAGATACCCAAGATAGTTGCAGAATAATTCCTCCGAACCCGATGACGGTTCCCGTCAGCATAGCGGTCCACGCTGCCGGTGCGCTGCCGCGTTTCCAGTAAAGACCGCCAATGATGACCGCTCCGGCACCACCGAGATAAATTGCTCCTGTTATTGAGAAATACATCAAAATAAAATCTTTCAATGGGAACAGCATACTGAAGATAAAACCGAAAATAGCCACCCCGACAATGCCGCAACGAAGAATAAACATGTGAGTCTTGGGTTCAAAAGGTTTTTTGCGCAACGGCATTATTACATCTTGAATCAGTATGCAACCCCAGGCATGAATATAAGTATCGTCGTTGCTGATTGCACAGGCAATCACCACCACCGCGAACAGTCCAAATATCCCGATCGGAAGCCAATTGACCAGAAACAGCGGTACTGTCATCTGAGTTTGAATGACCGGATCGGCAATTTCGGCGAGTTTTTCCTTTGCCGGAGCCATGGCAACGGCAAATTTGTCAGAATGAAACGCGGCGTAGGCGCAAACCGGAATCAGCACGATGCAGAGTTCGGATGCAAAAGTACGCCAAGTTCCGACAATACCGGCCATCACGGCTTCATGAGGTGTTTTGGCTGCCGAATTGTATCCGGAATTGCCCTGCCATGCACGAACGCCGTAAAGAGTCCCCATCATACCGATCAAAAAATACCATACATTGAAATTTTCCGATTGAGACGTTTCAAAAGGATTGATCAGTGACTGATTGATTGGAGTAATTTTCAGCCCGTCAATAATATCAGACCAACCAAACGTGGTTAACAAATAGAACATAATCACCAAAAAAATGATCAACAGCAGCATTCCCTGGAAGAAATCAGTCAACATAATGCTGATCTGCCCCCCGGCACAGGCGATATAAACCGCTATGCCCATATATGCGATCATAACCAGCGGAAATGTGGAAATATTGAAACCCCAAAGCATAAAACTATGAGGCAAACCAAAAAAATAGATGATGAACCGGGCAGTCACCGCCGGAAAAATTCCGTAATTCAGAATGCCGGAAGTCCAACACAGAAACCCGGAAAAAAAGCGAAATTTCCGGCTGTAGCGCATTTCAAAAAATTGCGCCATCGTCAAAGCCCTGGTTTCCCTGAAGCGATAAATAACGAAACCGGTCAATGCGATAATCAACCCTAATGGAGTAGTCATCATTTTCCACCATTGCACCGGCAAACCATTCTGATACATCATTTCCCAGGTCGCGACCAAGGAAATTGCCCCGCCAAATCCCGCAGACACCGTCAGTAAATATCGCCCCGCCAGCCGATTTGCCGCGAGAAAATCACTGACGCTTCGATTATAGCGTTTTGTAAAAAACGTTATACCGATCAGAACGCATAACACCAGGATAACGATACACCAGTCAATCCAATGTAAATTCATTTTGCCAACTCCTACATGATCACCCGATAAGGTGCGTGCGTGAACCCTGTCGTTCTGCTTGAAGACATTACCGGAAACTTTGCAACTCTAATTGCAAATTTCTGATTCAGTTTTCGGGTTATTGTTTTTGGAAAAGAGCCGCTGAAAAAGGAGGCAATTCCCAATATGTTTCTGTAATTGCTTTTCCTGAAAACACTTCAATTGGCTTCTCCGAAAGGTCTAATTTAAACACGGCTTCCCGTGTTTCACTCCAGTTGAAGAACGCCATATATTTCCCGCTCGTGAGAATCGCCGGCAGTCCCTTGCCATAAAAAGCATTTTCATCCGGACATTCCACCCTAAGACCACGATCGGCACGAGCAAGCAATTTTCGCCAAAGTTGAATCTGGGTGTCGGGCATGGATTCAATCGATCCGCCCAATTCAAAAATTCCTTGCGTAATAAAACACCAAATCAAGCGAAAGCGTTGTTCATGCTCCGGGACATTTCCGAATCCCATGGAATCCATATTCGTCAAGAAAAGTTTTCTGCCGGGCAAAAGAATTTGCGGAAGCGTCGCCAAACATGCCCGGAGCTGTTCTTGTCGTGTCCCTTCATGAATATCACAGCCACACCGATAGCAATCGGCAAAACGTCCGGGAAAAGGATTTCCCATACTCATGGCAATGCAAGTCATAAAAAACCCATCCTCGCCGATACGCCGACGAATTTCGCCATACACACGGTCGCGCCATTCGCAACCGCTGCCATGCCGAAAACATGCCCGTTCCAACTGAAACCATTGTGTCACATAATCTAATTTCAAGCCGCGAAACTTCCAGTGGACAAACAAAGTATCAAGCACGGTAAGAAAAAACTCCCACGCCTCCGGCTGTGAAATATCTAAATAAGTCGCTGTCGGAAGTAGATCAACCTTTCCGTCTTTGTCGCGCAGCAACCAGTCGGGATGCTCAACGGCCAGCCGGGAACCAAGACGAACCGTCGGAGCCAGCCAAATGCAGGGAATCAGACCTATAGCCCGCAAATTCTCACTCAGTGCTGTCATCCCGGCAGGAAAGAGCTCCTCGCTGTAACCTTTTTTCGGATCGGGATAAAATGCCTCCAATCCGGCATAACGCGTTTCATCACGCCCAAACTGATAGCCATCGTCAATCAAAAAGTGGGTGCATTCAGGAATCCGTTGACGCAACGCGGCTGCCCGCTTCAAAATCAATGCTTCGCTAATCCGATGAAGCGTACCGTAATTCCATGTACAAAATACGGCACCGTGACGTATGCGAGTTGTTTCACCGCGAAAATGCCAAAGACGATTCAATTCTTCGATATAATTGTCGTATGCGTATTGAGGATGAATGTCGTGACGAATTTCATAATAAGCATAGGAAATTATCATTTCCTCACCAGCTTTGATATGCGGTCGTTCCGCAGAAGCAGGATATTGTTCTTCGGCGTGGCAGGTATTGATACAGTTTCGCGAACCTTTGTCCATGCCCAATACCCAGTTTCTGCGAAAAACCGTTTGATCCAAATCACCCTCAATTAGAACGGTCCGATAATTTGAATCAAACAAGGCAAAAGCGGGAAAATCGTTGGCTTCGCCGTCATTAAAGCGTACCGGCTGATATGGAACGGGGCGAATCAGAGGATATTCCGGTCGTGATGCCGGAAATTTTTCCGTTCGCATGTTTGAGGTATGCATATAGCAAAGCGAATATTCACTCTGCCCTCCAACCCGGATAGTGCCGCCATCCAATAACCCGTCCGAAACAGATTCAATAACCAAAGGACCTTTGACGAAACGGCGGACAATCAATACATTGTCTTTGTGTTCAAACTCAAACCGCTGACGCGGATCATTGCCGTTATAAAGTTCTCCGTTCAGCTCAAACGCAATCCCGAACCAACCGTTTTCATTTTCTGAAAAATTCAAACGTCCGCCGATAAAACTGTAATTACCCATTATATCACATCAATATTGCAGAAATTTTAGAGATACCCTTTATTTCCCCGCGTTGTCCAAATAGAGTTGTTTTATTTGTTCTGGAGTCAGCATAATATCAAAAATTTGCACCTCGTCGAAAGCGAATCCATGATGTAACGAAAACGTGAAACCTTTGTTCAGTTCCTCTTGTTTTGGCTTTCTCGGCAGCGTGAGACTCTTCACTAAGTTTCCATTGAAATAGATGCTGTACTCAAGCCCGTCCCAGGCAATCCCCCACTGAACCCATTCACCCGGCTTCCAGTCCGGCACAACGCGGGCAGCGGGACGCCCCATGCCTTCAAAACCGATAAAATAAAGACACATTGTCTTTTTGCCGTTTATCAATTCCAACTGAAAAGGCATGTATCCGGTTTTTATGTAGTCGGTGGAGAAAAAGCAGACAGGACCTTTTGCAATGTTGTCGGGTTCGGTGATCTTCAGCCAAAACAGCAAGGTTCCCGGTTCACTGATATTCAGATTATCTTGCATAGCATATCGGAGGTAGACCCGATTTTTTTCGTCTTGCTCAACGGTCACTGCTTTCCCTGAGACGCCGGGTACATTTGCCACTTTCGGATTCATACGTTGTCTGGCATTTCCACGTGCGGCGGCGGCATCGATTCCGTTCTCAAAATCCACTTTGAATGTGATGTGCGAAGACAGGTCGTTTGCAGTTTCGGGCTCGGGTACTTGGGGGGCATCCGCAAAAAGTGTTACAGCCAAGAACATGGCAAAAGTTGTGATCTTTCTTTTCATGATGTGTTGTTCCTTATTATTTGTCCAATTCGATTTCAACGACTGCATAGTCGTAAGCGACAAACTCAAGATTAAGAGTATTATCGTGAACCAGTTGGATTTCTGAGGGGTGAATTCCCTTTACATTGGCGATTTTATATTTTGGGTCAAAGGTAAATGCTGCTTTCTCCGGTTGATCCGACCAAGAAGCAGCGACAAAGAACCCTTTCTTGCCGTTGATAACCAGCGTCGATTTAATCTTGTCATTGGAGCATTTGACCGGATAGTCCTGCTCCCAATATTTGTGAACCCGCGCTTGCAAACTCGCATATCCGGCACTTATAAGTGCCTGATCCAGCGTCACAACACGCGGATCACTTTTTGTATGATTGTTGATCAGCACATCATAAATGACACGCATTGCCCACTCGGTTGGCATATTTCCATCCTTAATCGGATTATTATATCCATTGAAACACAATTTCATGGGGGAGAGAGTATACAAGACATGTGGCCAAGCTCCATTCTGACGACCGGTGGATTCGATTTCGATCAATTCAGGGGGAAATGGTCTCTCGCCGTTCTGAAGACTCCATTCCAGATCGAGATTTATGTCAGTCCAGGCGACAATCGGCAAAATCATTCCGTTTGTCATATGAACAGATTTCATAATCGGATATTGGGATTCGCGATTCAAAAGCCGTGTCAGAAGCCAAGTGCGTTTGTGATATTCCCGCATTTCCCAGATACATGAGGACGGCTGAATTTCTCCGTTTTCACGGACATATGCCGCCGTGGTGTTAATATCGCGGGAGGGGCGTGGAAACGTATTGTCATAGTAAGTACCCAAGCCGTATTCCGCCCATTTCTTGAGGTAATATGCCGCAAAATCGCAGTAGGATCTTGATGGTACGATTTTAATTCCGGTTCCGACAAGAGCATTGCGCGTCAATATATCTGGAAGCCAAGTGCGGGGTGAAAAGAGCTGAGTATCCCATTCGTCCTGAAAAACCCGCCATTCCGGCGTTGTCTGATCCTGACAGTGTTCCTCGAAATAGATGACTTGTGCTTCTTTATTTCCACTGCTACTCTCCCGTTTACCCGTTTCCGCCATATTCCAATTCCCGGCATGGAAATGATTCGTATAATGTTTTGCCAAATCGGCGGGAAGTTGCTTTTTTGCATAATGCTTTTTGAAAAAATCATCCACAAAACCGCGATCTGCACGTCCTGTCTGACGTGCTTCCAAAAGTTTCTCCGCAAAACTCCAATCGTATCCGACCGGATATTTCCCCGCAAACGCCGCATTGATTCCCCAGTAACCGTTAGAACCGCCGTGCATCGGCGGAACAAATTTCCGAGAACGCCAGAACTCCGGCATCGGTCGGGTCGGTGACGGTTGCATGCCAAATACAATGGTTCGTTTTTCTTTTAGAGTCAATGGCTTATTGATAAAATTCACTCGGAGCGTCAGCACCCCGTTTTGGCGGATTAACTGCTGTACGGGTTGTTTGTCATCCACAGAAAAATTGCGGTCATTGTCGGCGAACCATGAGATTCCCCGCTCCATTTCCCCAAGCCAAAGGTATATTTGCATGTTTCCATAGGCTTCGCCCACCGAAATATCGGAGCTTCTCCAGACCTCGCCTTCGCCGGATGGAACTTTGGTTGCCGGATTACTGCGGATCATTCCCGAACCAATCACATGAAGTAGTCTAATTTGATCTGAATTCAAGGGAATATCCAGATAAAACGAACGGATCACAGGTTGCTTTCCCGATTCAGGCGCAAGCGTCAGCTCAAACCGTGTACAACCATCGTATTCGGTAATGCTCCTCGTTTCGACAGCAAAGTCGCGTGCTGATCCCTTGCCGCAATATACCGCACGGTCATCGGATTTTTCGATAAATTCGCCTTCGCCTTGCCGGAGTTTTGCTGTCCCAATATCGTCCGCATAGGTATATTCCGCCTTACCGGATAACAGCTCGCGTCCGGAAAGTTTCAGAGAGGAGTAAAGTCCTTCCGGGGTAAATCCAATCGTTTTCAGACTCATTTTTATTTCGCGTCCTCCCGGATAAGTGATTTTTTCAAAGGGCGGAATCACTTCGCGGGTAATCCCCAACTGGTTATGCTCCCAGGGGAACACGATACGCTCAAACGTCTTGTTTAGCGTTTTGACTTTACTGCCTTTAGAAAACAGAACAACGGACAAATTATAGACCCCCTCTTTCAACGCTCCGGTATCCATGTTGCCATTGAATTTATCGCCGGAGCAATCGAAACTCTTTTGAGCTACGGTTTTTCCTGACAAGGAAATTTCGGCCTCTATTTTGTCTACTTTTTCCACCCCGTCAAGATGGAATATCAGTTTGTCAAGATAGGGATAATATGCGAAATGCAACTGAGATACCTGCCGCCGCACATGCTCCCATTTTTGTGACATATTGCGCGGCAAGCTCCATTGATAATTTTCACTGAAAACAGGTTTTCCTTCACATAATATTGTCAATTCAGCTTTATGGGAAGCATTCTGATGAATATGAATGGCATCGGCATAAAACTTGAATTGACCTTTCTGACCGGGAGCGACGGCAAGTTCCTGTTTCTGACTCCACGAAGGCATATCGCTGTGCGTAAATTTCAGTTCCAAAAGGTAGTTCCTGCTTGCGGACGTATTATTTTTGATGGTTCCTTCAAGAGAAAACAACTGCTCTTCGAGTTTGCCGATAGAATCAATTCTGACCGTGGGGTTTTCCGGCGAGAGCAGATAAGTTGCATATTTCCAGCCCATACCGGCAAAAGGGCTTTGCATAGCCGGATTTTTCCAGTTTCTCGCAACAAAAAAACTTATTTCTTTGCCATCCGGTTTTCCCGCGATCCCCAAGTCGGAAAGCGGAATTGCCAATTCGCAGATCCAATTCCCGTCCGTCTTGCCGGAAGCAAACTTCCATTTGGAATTCCAATTTAAATCGTTCCCGGTGGATTTATGCGCCACATCAAAAACGACTCCCCGGTCATTCACAATGTATTGATATTGTGTTTTCGCATCTTTGCCGCACCAAATTTCAATCCCGTCGTCCATGATCAAGCTTCCGTCCCGGAAACGGCAGGAACTCAGAAAAGGAATTTCAGTTGGCGGCAATTCCGTGACAATTGCCAAATAAAGATAATCATTGTCGTATCCCATCAGCGTATAGCCCTGTCGCAACCCAAGGTCTTTCGTTGAAGCGTGAATCCCGAATCCGTATTTTTTTGCGGCAAACTCCCATTCCTCTGTTGAAAATTTTCCGTCGATCGCCGGAGACGAAATCCGGGGCAGCTGATATGGCACGGCTTGCGCATATAATATTTCCGCTGAGAGATTTAAGCTCAATAGAATTCCACACAACACTTTTTTCATTCGCTTGTTCCCTTGAATCCGTTTCTAATAGGTTTCCGCACCGGTATCGGTTTCATTGAAATAATACCGTGGACGCAACGGGACTTTGTGTCCGCCGACATGACCGTCGAAATACGCCGAATTCAAAAATCCCCCGTGCCTGTGTGCCGTTTGCAGACAATAGAGATAAGTTCCCGCATAATTCCAGCTCTCAACTACATAACTGCTGGAGTCGCGCCTGGCTTCGGCATAATGAAATGTTTCGCTTGGCCGCAGGACATCTTTTAATTTTTTATTTGGAATACTGTTCGACGGACTGAATTTACTGTTAATCCCGTAATGATAACTGAACGCCAGATCGATCCGGGTATATTTTTCCGCCGCTGAAGTTCCGGCACTTATTGTAATGTTTTCCGCAGGGCAGGACATAATCCGGGGATAATAGAGCGGACTGGCACCGCCGGGGTTGTAATCAGTAAATCCGGCTTGTCCGTTCAACAGACCTTCCACTTGGAGAATGCGTCCCCATAATCTGCCTCCATAAGTGGCGGAGATAATACGATCATTATTTACCTCCGAATAGGACATCATCAGCGGAAACATCTGTTTTAAGTTATTGATGCAATTAGCTTTATAGGCACTTTGACGCGCCTTGCCAAGAGCCGGCAACAACATGGACGCAAGTATCGCGATAATCGCGATTACCACAAGAAGCTCAATTAGTGTGAATGTTTTTCTACTCATTTTAGACTCTCCTGTTAGCTTGTTGACGATGTATAATCTCGCAAACTGGAATAAATACCGGAGCTTGATAATAAGAATTGGCAAACGCCTTATACCACAAATCCGAAAAATTGAACGGTATTGACGAATGCTCCATCCCGGGGATTCTGGAAAAATGAAGATCGAAAACCCCAATTCGCTCAAGAGTACACAAAGCCGGACAATTATATTCCGCATACATATAAACCTTGTAAAGCAAATAGTCGGATACTCCCATAATCGCGGTCGGACGCTCCTTCTGATATAAGCGTATCAATTCTTCAGGATTTTGTTTCATACATTCACCGGCGGCATAATAAATCAACTCTTTTCCGAAACTCATGCCGGTGGCTTTTTCGCATTCGACGAAGCTATTTAAGCGAAAATTTTGCACATGCTCCTGATACCCCAGAACCAAAATCTTGGAGTGTCCATTGCTCTTCAAATAATTCAACGCACGAATATAAGTGCCGGTAAAATCACTCAATACACTGTCAGAGGGGATCTCGCCGTCCCATTCCCAACGGCGAACATATCGGTGATGAACACCGAAAAGCAATGACTCCAATTGCTGATAAGAATAAAATCTGGCTTCAACATCAATTAGAATAAGATCCGGGTTTTTCTCCCGCACCTGTGAAATCTGCTTTTCTATCTCCTCCTTTTTTACGAGAACAGTTATCACGTAGACATTACATTCCGACGCAGATAGAAAAAGCGATTCATAATAATGTTCTATGTTCTCCTGACTGGCATCCGTCAAGAGTACTACAACGCGTGTTTTATCGCGAATAAAACCGGGATTGACAAAAACTCCTCTTTTGGGGCTGATCTGGATCAATCCATTTTTTTCCAACACCTTATAAGCTTCTTTGATGACGATAGTCGAAACTCCGAATTCCTCGGCAATTGCACGAATTCCGCGCATACGGTCGCCCGGTTTGAGTGTACCCTCGTAAATATCCTTTTCAAGTGCAGTCAGCACCTGCTGCTTCTTGGTTTGATGTTGCAATAATTTCATGATTTCTCTACCTAACGTTATTACAGAAACCTAAATATCCCAGTTTATCCCAGTTTCTATAATTATACCATATTTTTGATCAAAAGTCAATAGCCCAAAATAAAAAAACAGAAAAAAGCCGGTCGTTTATACGACCGGCTTTTATGACGGAGCTAATTTGGCTGTTTTTTATTCTATGGTTTTTACATCCAAGCCCAATTGCTCGAAGCCGAGGTTGTTGACCGGGCTTTTCAGACCGGCATCGATGTCCTCGACGATCTTGCCGATATTTTGTTTGATTTCGGCATTGACCACATCAGTGGGATGCGAGTATTCGGCATGAGCGATCAGCACCAGTTGCGAACGCTTGGTCGATTCGCTCTCCGTCGAAAAGAGCCAGCCGAGAAAAGGCAGATCCTTCAAAATCGGAAGCCCCGCCACGCTGCGTACCACGCTGACTTTTTGAATTCCGCCAATGACAAACTCCTGACCGTTGTTGCCGATCTGAACCGCCGTGCTGAACTCCGAGCGGCTCAAGCGCGGCGTACCGTCACTGTTCCAGCCCACCAGCGAAACTCCGACAACTGCGAGATCGAGGGTAGTGCTGCGTGCCGTGACTACCGGGTTGATGTTCAACTCAAAGCGGAAACCGTCTTTGGCTTTTGTGTTTTGCTCTTTGCCGTGCTGTATTTCATATTCACCGCCGGGCCCGGGAATCTTGTCTTTGCCCTCAGGAATCTTATCGTTCAGCTTTTCGGACGGAATAGTCACCGAGGTGTCGTCGTAAAACAGCCCGGAATTGACCTGTACTGTGGAACGGGTGCGGTTTTTGGCAAGCAGTACCCCGTGGGTGAGAACCCGCGCATGACCGTTGGCAGTCAAAAAATCGAGGTATTTGGAATTCCACTTCGGATTGAAATTGAAAAAGTCCGTCCGGCTTGAACCCGAACCATTCACGCCTCCGGCGAAGGTTGACGCCCAATTGTTACGGTAACGCCCCCCTGCCGAAAAGAAGTCGGCACCTTCGTTATTTTTCCAGCTCTGAAAGTCTACTCCGATCTTGTCGTCGTTCTCCGCATAAATTTCCAGCAACCGATAACTGATGCGAACCTCCGGCATAGGCTTGTCGTACTGCAAAAGCATTGCCGACATATGCTTCCATGACCAGTAAGGCGAACCCACCACCAGCGCGTTCAATTCCCCGTCAACTTCCAGCACATCCACGCCTGAAGTGAATTCGCAGTCGTCGCCGGCGGCACCGATATTGCGAACCATTTCGCGCAAATTCGCGGCGGTGTTGGCTCTCGGAAAGTAAATGAATTTCGGGCGGCCGGGCGTATAGCCCATTTTGGGCTGATCCAGCCGTTCGACGATCTGGTCGATACTCTCGCCGTTGGCGTCCGGCTTAAAGCGGTAGTCTTCGGCCGACACCAGCAAAATACCCGATCCATCGTTGTAACGAAGTGCATCGACCTGAACCGGGCTGTCGGCTACTTTCCTGCCGCGTACCGCCCCCAGCAGATAACCCCGCATCGCATACGGTTCCGCGTGCTTAAGCTCATAGGCCTTGGTCAACACAAAAGGATCGGAGTTGTCGCGGATGAAGTGGATTGCATCCACGGAATCCTTGACTTCAAGTTTCAGTTGCGCCTGCACCGTGGAATCTCCGTACCCTTTGGTACTTGCGGAGTTATCCTGGCGCGGCGTGCCGGGAATCGCCCGGGGGGTCATGTCGATATTTAGGTCTTCCGCCGACACCGCTGTTACGAGGAGTCCGAGGAGTGCAACGAATATATATTTTTTCATCATAGTTGCCCTTTTGTTATAAGTTAGCGCGATTCTTCGATAATTACTTTAGGACTGATCGGATTTTGCTGCGCCAGCTCGGGATGAACCAATACAGCTTCGGCGGTCACAACAATGTAGATTTTTTCCTTGATGGTGGTCGTCGTCCCGAACAAGTATTTCAAAATCGGAATCTTGCTCAAAAACGGGATTCCGATGGTTTCTTCGGCCTCGGTTTCCTTGACGTAGCAGGAGAGCAACTTTTCGGTATTGAACCCCAAAGTCAGAGCGCCTGTGGTAGTGCTGGAGTTGCCCAGCTCATCGCCGCGGTTGTTGCGTTCAACCACGTCTCGGCTGTAAAGTTCGTATTGGAAAATCACATTGCCCCGGTTTTTGGCATAAAACTCCTTGCTGCTCGGAATCGCCCCCAACGGACTGATTTCACCGGCTTCGGCATCGAAACAAATCACCGGATTGTGAACCACTAATTCGATGCTCGGAGCAAGACCGGTCACCACATCGGTGCGGTCATCGGAATTTTTGCGGATATTCTGATAGTCCGGGGATAGATTGGCGCGATAGGTACGGACGTAATTGAGTATCTCCGCATCATAGATCGGAGTGTTGACAAAGGTCATATGGGTATTGGCCAGCAATTTCGCGTTGCCGGACTGTTGCAGCAGACGAATAAAGCTCAGGTCGAACTGCGGCGCGGTGAAAAACCCGCCGTATCCCCAACTCGTGGAGAAGCCCTTGGCAATATCGACGAACTTGGGAATGTTGCTAACCAAATTTAAAATCGCCTCAGTGGAGTAGACCTTACCACCGTTGTAAGCCACCTCAAAAAGATTCATGCCCGGACCGTTTTTCCAAGCCAGATAATCCACGCCGATGTCGCGCAACTTGCTTTCGCGGATCTCATAGTAATTGAGTTGCAAATTTACCTGCGGCACCGGGCGATCCAGCCGCTGTACCCACGCCAAAACGGCAAGGGCGGCAAGATTATCGTCTTTCCAGTAAATCGTATTGGTGGGTTTGTTCAGATACGCCGTACCTTCGCTGGAACGGAAAGCAGTGTTGATCAACCGTACAATGTCTTCGGCGGCGCGGTAGTTGGGCGTGTAGGCAATGCGGGTAATGCCCGTGCCGTCGATGATGGAGCCGTAGCGGTCAGCGATGCCGGGACGGTCGATCTTTTTCATAATTTCATCGATATAAGGGAGAAAAGCCTCGCCGGTAGAAACCAGCAGATAATTTTTGTCTGCCTGACCGTAATAGACGCGTTCCACCGTGGAACTGCGGTAATATCGCTTCACCGCCGCTTCGATATACGGTCTGACATCGGTTGCCCGGACATACTTTAGTTCATAGAGCCGGCTGGCCATGCGCACTTGGGCATCGTCTTGAAGTAGCCGGATGACCCGGGTATTCCCGGTATTTTCCTCCGCCGAGTAAATCAACGGCGACAAGACAAAAAACAGTAACACGAAGGATACGTACTTTTTCATTGCGAAACAACCTTATGTTATTGGACACTATAGAAAATTGAAACTGATGATCAGCTTTCGACCGTCGAGGAAACCCGAAACTACTCGAAACAAGATTTCCTGGTAAATTTTTTCACCCTCTGAACCACGTCGCTCGAAACGGACTTTCCATACCGACACCTTAAACAGCGGATGCTCCAGCATGGTGTTGAAAGAATAAGCGATCGGTTGTCCCAGTGTTTCAGTTAGGACTTTCCGGGAATTTTCAAAGTCTTTGATGCCGAATTGAGTTTGCATTTCTTCCGACAGCACGCCGACAAAACTTTTTGCATCGTTGTTCAAAAAAGCGTCCAAGAGTTTCCGGGCATTTTCATCGCCCTGTTCTTGTTTTTCGGCAGTTGCGGCGGCATTCCCGCCCGACCCCTGCGGCGTGGCGCATCCCGCACCCAACAGGGCGACTCCCAACACCGCCGCATAAAGCACAAAGACTTTGTTCATTCACTCCCTCGTTGTTTCGATTCTGTATGAAAGCTTCTCTAAAAACCGGGCGTGGTCAACATGGTTATTGCCCCACTTTCCAGCACCTATGCCTGGCATTACCGATAATATCCATACGTTCCGGCAGTCCTCCCATGCTCCGGAATTTTCAAACCGTTTTAGAGATACCCTTTAGTATACTTATCCCTTGAAACCGGTTTCACCAAACACAATCTGAGTGGTGTCGGGTTTCGTTGGATTTTTTACATCATGCTTTTGACTGTTTTTCCCGTAACGGAAAATTGTACCCAGGAATGGCGGCGTCAATCTTCGATTTTATCTTTGGGAATCCACCGATCCAGCATCTGATTTAATTTAGTCAGTTCGATCGGTTTGGTCAAGTAATCACTGAAGCCGTTGGTCAAGAACATTTCTTTCATTCCGCTGACCGCATTGGCAGTCAGCGCGATGACCGGCAAATCCCGGTAATACTGCTCATTTACACCCATAGAGCGGATTTGTCTGACCGCTTCAATGCCGTCCATACCCGGCATCATGTGATCCATGAAAACAATATCGTATCGGGTGTCGCCCTCAAGCCTGTTAATCGCCTCAAGACCATCCGAGGCTGTATCGGCGCAAACTCCGTGAAACGAGAGCATCTTGGTTACGACCATGAGGTTTACCTTGACATCGTCCACCACCAGAACTTTTGCTGTTGGCATTTGCCGACAGACGATCGGCTCTCTGCGCGACAGCGACGATCTCAGGGCTTTGTTTTTCTTTATTTTTTCCGCAAGCTCGTGTCCTATCGGTCCGCAATTGCCATCGCGCTGTGGCAGACGAACGGTGAAGACGGAGCCTTTGCCCTTTTCGCTTTCCACATTTATTTCACCGTTCATCAAATCGATCAGGTGCTGGGTAATGTTCATTCCCAGCCCGGTACCTTCGATCTCTTTTCGGGATTGCGTCTCAAAACGCGAATATTCGTCGAACAGCTTTTGAAGCTGTTCGGGGGTCATACCCCAGCCCGTGTCGCTCACGCGGAAGACCATCGTCACATCAGCCGGGTCATCGCTGTTTTTGCCCGGCTCGAGGGAGACCGCCAGCTCCACTGAGCCTTCATCCGTATACTTAAAAGCGTTGGACAAAAGGTTGTTTAAAATTTGTTTGATGCGCAACTCATCGCCGATTAAAATTGACGGTATTTTTTCATCAACTTCCATTTTAAAGTTAATGGGTTTTGTACCGATCCGCATAATATTGAGCTGCACGGTGTTGCACAGCATACTGGTGAATTCGTATTTATCCTGCACGATTTCCATTCTGCCTGCTTCTATTTTCGACAAATCGAGAATATCGTTGACGATATGCAAAAGCAGATCGGCCGAATCGTAAATTTGCCCGAAAACCTCCTGCATTTCCGGTGCCATAGTCCTGTCTTGCTGCTGGATTTCGGAGATTCCCATAATCGCATTCATCGGCGTGCGGATTTCATGACTCATCTTTGCCAAGAAATTACTTTTGGCGCGATTTCTCTCCTCCGCCTGCTGGCGTTCTTCAATTTCCGTAACGTCATTGGTCACGATGATATAGCCGTTTTTATTGCCGACTTGATCCAAAAGGACGTGGGCGATTCCCCGATAATAATGCTTGCTCTTTTCATGATAAAACACGGCGGAATCCCGCCCCTGCTCCAGCGCAACGATCGGATCGTATTCGGACCCGGGCGGATAGAGGCTCTTGTCGTTGTAAGACTGCCCGATTACTTCATCCAGCGACTTGCCGATGATGTCAAGCGTGTGACTGTTCATATAAATGATGTTGTGATTCCGATCGATAATGGAGAGCGGTTCTTTAATACTGCTTTCGATACTGTCGGCCATTTCATCGAAGGCGGCACCCAGCTCGCCGAATTCATCCTTGATGTTCAAGTGCAACCGAGAGTGCCGAGACCCCAGGCGGAAGCGCGAAATGCCGTCCAGAATCTGCTTGATATTGCCGGTGAGGTAAGAAGCCAACACCAACGCGGTAAAAATAACCAGCACAAAAATAAGTATCGATGTTCCGCCGAGTTGGAGCATATTATGCAGCAAACTCACTTCAATAGCTTTGTTGATGGTTTCCTGCGTTTGCTCGGCTGGAGCGATGAAGTCCTCAATTCCGGCACCGATGGCGACGAAAGCGAATCCGCGCCGATTACCCCGCACTTCCGGGCTGTATTGACCGGTATAATAGGGTATGGCTCCTGCGGTGGTCGGTTTGTAAAGCCCGCTCCAAAGAATGTAAAAAGAGCCGGAGCCGCCGTTTTCGGTGAGATCCATCCAGCCTGTACACTGCGGAGCATTATTCAAGAAACGACCGTCAAGTCCGACAAATCCCGCCTGAGTCAGCTTGGTGGCGGGGGTCTTGTCTCGCGACTGGTAATCGAGGATATATCCCCCGGCGGAGTCCTTTACCGGGTTGCCGTCCAAATCTTTAAGCGGTCTTTCTCCGAACTGCGGCAGGATTTCCCGGTTGTTGACGTTGTCTTTTAAAAACTTTCCCCAGCTTTCACCGACGGTTTTATCGCTGAGTTTGTCCCAGGACGGGTTTGCGGCAAGCCATTTGTCGCCTCCTGCGGCGATCCAGTAGGCATAAGGGGTATCTTTGGCGAGCTGTTTCTTGCCGTTGTCATCCAAAATGGGAATGGTTCGATATTTGCCTTTTTCGTATTCTATCTTTTTGAAACCGCCGTTTACATAATCTCTTTGCAACGCGAACGTTCCCTCCAGCCACGGAACCTGCGGTTCACCCGTAAGCGGGTTATAGCCGACGATGGAATGATGCCTGGGGTGGCATATGCTGCGGCATTTATAGTCCCAGATAAACGCATAGTTGCCGTCATAGGCGTTGGGCAAACTGATGTAGCGTTCGAGCATCGGGGTGATATGATCCACAAACTCCATGATGTGGTCGTGATTCAACGCAAAGGTCACATAACCGATGATCTCGCCGGCATCGTTGGTTACGGGGGTAGCCCAACGTACGATACCCTCAAAACGTTGCCCAAGCGGGTTTTCCTGCCCGGCATAAGCCTGTTTTTTTGCCACTTCGATAAATTTATCCGGCGGCAGATCGGCAATTTCCCGAAGCTGTTTGTAATTCGGATGGGTCTTGGGGACGTTTTTCAAAATCCCCGGAGCGTACATGCCGATATAATTAGTTCCGACATAAGCCCCGATAACGTCTGAAACGTAAATATCCCTGGATCCGTCCTTATGCACCTTAAGTTTTTTCAGCTCGTTAAAATAGTTTTCAGCCTTGACGTATGTATTCGCTTTGACCGAAACGTCCAACAATGCCGGATTCATGGGATAGTGCTTTTTCGTCGATTTGGGATTTACGTATTTATACCGCTCTTGTCCTTTGGTGTCGATAAAGGTGACTTCATCGTACAGAGGCACAAATTCGTTGTGCCTTTCGGTGTATTCAGGGTTACGATACCTGAAGCTGCTGCCGTACCGTTCGTCGTTGTTTTCCCGGTTGGAGGAGATCCCCTTGTAATTTTCGTGCAAATGGGGCATTTTTTCCACCCAGGACATGCCGTCTTCGGCAAGCACCCACTCACCTTGTTTTGCCAAAAGGCCGTTGCTGGTTTCGCTGAAGTTTTTGTAGGTTCTGTCGGATGGGGTGATTCTTGCGAGTTTAAGAATATTTTGGTCTTGCTGATGGAGGAAATCCGCGACGGCGATCGCGGTATCGGTGGTCAATCTCTCGATGCTTTCCCGGGCGCCGTCATTCAACGCTTTAGTTGAGTCTTCAATAGCTATATCGCGCAGTTTATTTCCCGTTGAAGCCAACTGCACCAATGCAATGAGCGCCAGCAGAATAATGGGGACAATCATGGCTCCGAAGAAAATAAGAATCAGCTTGGGACGCAATTTCAGGTTGATCTGATTAAACAGATGCCCAAATTTTTTCGGTTTACTGGCGGACGCTCTTTTCATATTTAATTCCCTAAAGTTAGGCAAACATTTCGGCATCTCGGCACAAGTTAAATTGCGGCCGAACAAATTACAAAACGGCAAAAGACACCAGCGCGATCAAGGCGCGGTCAAGATAGATTTGCAATTCGTCCTGCTGTAAATGAACATAATTTAGCACAGGAATTATCTTTGTCAAGTTGTCTAACAAAATATATTAGTATTCCCCAAAAAAACTCAAGATTTCTCCTAAAAAAGCCGGATAAAATGTTCCAGATTCACAAATTGCGGACAAAAAAAACGGGGTTACATCAATGCAACCCCGGTTTTGTAACTTTAGAGCTAATTACTTGGCGCGACGGATACCGAGTTCATCGGTGAGTTCGACGTATTTCGCCAAATTTTCACGCATTAAATACGCGAGCAATTTTTTGCGGAGGCTGACCATCGCGAGCAACCCGCGACGGGTGCTGTGATCTTTTTTATTAGTCTTGAGATGCTCGGTAAGCTCAAGAATGCGACCGCTCAAAAGCGCGATTTGCACTTCGGGAGAACCGGTGTCGCCCTCTTTGCGGGCATACTTGGCAATAATTTCGTTTCGTTTCGACTTGTCCATAATGATCCCTTTCGATAATTGCGCGTTCGGCAGCCTGTTCACCCGGACAAAGAGCTAAAAACCGCCTGAACCGTTAATAAAGTTTTTTGGGCTAATTGCAAAACTGCCCTTTTGACATGATATAGTTTTGTAATTAACTTGTTTAATATATCACACTTGTTTGCAATTTACAAACCTGATTCCGAAGAGCTAATTGCGAATATGCCGATTTTTTATCACAAGCCAGTTTTTAGAGATACCCTCAAGAATTCAGATCTTTTACTTGGTTTTGAGATCGGATTTCAGACCGATACCCTTGTTGAAGTTATTGTAAAGACTGATCGTCGCGGCGACTTCGATCGCGGCGGTGATCTCTTCGTCAGTCACCCCGACACCGAGAGCCGCCGAGCGATGGGCATCAACACAATATTCGCAGCCGTTGATCGCGCTGACCGCGATGATAATCAGCTCTTTGGTCTTGGGGTCAAGCCCTTTGCCCGCCGCTTCCGGCAGACGCATTGCAAGATCAAGGAAATCCCCATTGCGTCCCATTGCCTGAAACACTTCGGGAACAAATCCGAATTTTTTCTCAATACCTTCTTGGATTTTGACCGCCTTGGCATCGCCGCTTTTGTTGTACAGTTTTACTGAAGCCATTTTTAGAAATACCCTTATTCTGTTTTGAACTCATAACCGCTGATTTTTTCCGCCCCGCTGCCATTCTGCTTCGGATAATACCGTTTGCCGTTCGACAGCTCGTCCGGACTTAAGGTTTCCCCGTGGCCGTCGAGGAAGAAGAAGTTGCACAACTTTCCGCCGTTGTGAATCTGATAAGCTTTGCCATTCGTCCCGTTGTTTAAATCCAACAAATGAGACGCTGCGGAGTCGGCTACGGAGCAACCGCCCATAACCAGCGCGGTCGGGGCAACTTGGATAGTATCGGAATAGAGATGCCGAGTCCCCCGGAAATCGAAACCCTCAAGATCGGTCGCCGAAGCAAATACCGCACCAAAAGTCTGATTCAAGTCACTTTTGATTCGGGTGTCGTCATTGCTGCTGTTGGAGTTTGTATAGTTGACAATAGACGGGCAACGCAAGACATTCGGGTCTTGGTTTAATTTTCGCCAGTAGAGCGTCACGCCCCATGTGTATTTTTCGCCGCTCTCTTTGGAAGAGAGAAAGTGCTGGTCGGATTCGTTCATATAAGTGCTGATAAATGCAGTAGTTTGCTTCTGGTTATTCATGCACTTGGTGGTTTTCGCTCTTTCGCGGGCTCCGCCGATGGCGGGCAGCAACAAGCCGGCTAAAATTGCGATAATCGCGATTACCGCTAAAAGTTCGGTTAACGTAAAGTTGGAGCGTTGCTGATTCATGATTCTCCCCTTTTTATTGTCAAAAGTTCTTGCCCTATAACTTGATTAAGTCCTGATCCTATGCCGGATTTCCGCCTGAATTTGTAAACCCGAACAAATAGGTCATTTCAATGGAGCTAATTGCAAAATAGTTTTGCAATTAGCTCAACGGTAATATATACCGTTTATCAAAATTATGCAAATACGAAGTTTAGGGGTATTGAGAAAGGGTATATCTAAAGGCTACCTCTAAAAATAGGCTATGGTTGCGCCGGGGATTCCGCCGGAGGCGGCGGAGCAATTTCGGCTTCGACCAACGCCTTAAGCGTATCCAAGTCGCATTTATCCGTGGTGAATTCCGCCGATAACTTGGTGAATTCCGGGTTTTTACGCAAAAAACGCCGACTTCTAATCGCGTCCAACTCCGCTTCGGCAAGCGCGATCCGGCTCTGGTTGTAATCGCACAAACTAAGTTTACCGTTTGTTTGCAACTGCTTATTTTGCTGTTCGATTTGCTCGGCGAATTTCACTTTGATTAACGCTTCGACCGCGCCGGGGTTACGGCGATTCTCCTCCAAACGCAACAGCGCGACTTGAGCCAACGCGAGATCGCGGCGGTCGGCGAGCAACTTGCCCGGCGGTATTGTGCCGGATTTGTATCCATCGCTATCCAACTTGACTTGCTCTGTAAGCAAAGCGACCAAGTCCTTATATTTCGCAATGTATTCTTCGGAGTGACGCGGCATACGAAAACGTTCGCCCATGCTGCGCCGGGGTTCTTCAACTCTGATACTCTCCGCAACATTCACCATTGCTGTCGGGCAAAAACTGTTGTAAAGACTGAATCCCAACGCGATAATAGCGGCGAGCAACGCGACCGCAACGGCATTCTTCTGACAAAAATCGGCAAACTTCATTTCTGTAACTCCTTTTAAAAATGGTGTCTTTCCGTATTCGGCGTAATTTTGGCAGTATGCTTGGCATGTGCCTGATTATGAAGAAAAAGGCGCGGACTTTTCAAAATTTCCAATTCCATTTCCGTAAGCTCAATCTGAGTCTTGGTGTACGCGGGCAAGTCGAGTTTGCCGGACAAATAAAGTTGCTTATTGTGCCGTTCAAGCTCCTCGGCGAATCTTAGCTTCATTATCGCCTCCCCCGAACCTAACGACCGATGTTTTCCCCCTAATTTCAGCAATCCAACCTGAGCCAACGCAAGGTCGCGACGGTCGGCGAGCAACTTTCCCAACGGCAATTTGCCCGCATCATGCGCCGTGGCGGATAGCTTAACTTGCGTAGCGAGCAAAGAAATCAATTCGCGATATTTCATCACATACGCCGCCGAACGCAACGGCATACGATACCGCTCAAAGGTACTGGGTTGAACTTCGCCTGGGTTGTTCACCGAAAGCGCCATAACCTTTTTCGGATGCAGATGAATATATGTAGCCAACCCCAATGTGACGACCGCGAGTAAAAACGCAATCACAACGGCACTTTTCCGAAAAAACTCGGATATCCTCATTTCTCAAACTCCTTCTCACTGTCTTGCGACCTTCCGCTCCCTCCTTAAAGAGCAGTAACTCCTGTAACAATTAACGCAATTAAAATGCCGTTTATTTTACATTTTTCATAAAAAAACAAAAAAATCGGTCGAAATCAACAATTTCGACCGATTTAGAGATACTTTTGATAGAAGAGTTATCGAATTAACCGAGGCGGGATTCGAGTTCTTCCAATTGCTTGACCAATTCCACCGGGAGATGTCCCTCGAACTTCTTGTAGTGTTCCTTGATCATCGACAGCTCGTTTTTCCAGCCTTCGCGATCGACTTTGAGCAACTCTTCCATATCGGCTTTGGTTACTTCGTTTTCAAGTCCGTCAAGATCGATAGCATCGGCAGTCGGCATAACCCCGATCGGGGTGTCCTGATACGCGCCCTTGCCGTTGCAACGCTCAAACACCCATGCCAAGACGCGGCTGTTGTCGCCAAAACCCGGCCACATGAACTTGCCTTCGGCACTCTTGCGAAACCAGTTAACGCAGAAAATCTTCGGCAGATTCCCTTGCGCGGCACCCTTTTTGCCGATTTCAAGCCAGTGCTTGAAATAGTCGCCCATATTGTATCCGCAAAACGGCAACATGGCGAACGGGTCGCGACGGACAGTGCCTGCCTTGACATCGAGTGCGGCGGCAGTCACTTCAGAGCCGACCGACGAACCGATAAATACGCCGTGTTCCCAATTTTTCGCCTCGTAAACCAACGGCAACGTGGAGGGGCGGCGACCGCCGAAGAGGAATGCCGAAATCGGAACTCCCGCGGGGTCTTCCCACTCATCGGCGATCACCGGGCAATTGTAGGCGCGAGCCGTGAAACGGGCGTTGGGGTGGGCGGCCTTAACCGGCTTGCCCTCGGCGTCGAGTTGACCGGGTTTCCAGTCATTGCCTTTCCAGTCGATAAGATGCGCAGGAGCGTCGTAACCGATACCCTCCCACCAGACATCGCCGTCGTCAGTCAACGCGACGTTGGTAAAAATGGTGTCCTTGTCGCAAGAGAGCATCGCGTTTTTGTTGGACTGCATTGAAGTTCCCGGCGCAACGCCGAAGAACCCCGCCTCCGGGTTGATCGCCCGGAGGTTGCCGTCTTTGTCGAATTTCATCCAGGCGATGTCGTCGCCGACGGTTTCGACCGTCCAGCCGGGAATGGTCGGGATTAACATCGCGAGGTTGGTTTTGCCGCACGCCGACGGGAATGCGCCGGTGACGTATTTGACTTCGCCTTTGGGGTTGGTCAATTTCAAAATGAGCATATGTTCCGCCATCCAACCCTCGTCACGCGCCTGAACGCTGGCGATACGCAAAGCAAGACACTTTTTGCCGAGCAAAGCATTGCCGCCGTAGCCGGAACCGAACGACCAAATTTCACGGGTTTCCGGGAAATGGGCGATGTACTTTTTGTCCATCGGGGCACACGGCCAAACGCCGTTGTCAGATTCACCCGCAGCAAGCGGTTTGCCGACCGAGTGAACGCAGGGGACGAATTCGCCGTCGCCGAGAGTGTCGAGAACTTTTGTCCCGACCCGGGTCATGATGTGCATATTAACAACCACATAAGCCGAGTCGGTGATTTCCACGCCGATTTTCGCGATGTTCGAGCCGACCGGTCCCATCGAGAACGGAATGACGTACATCGTGCGACCCTTCATGCAACCGTCGTAAAGAGCGAGCATGGTTTTCTTGAGTTCTTTGGGGTCGATCCAGTTGTTGGTCGGTCCGGCGGCTTCTTTGGTTTCGGAGGCAATATAGGTGCGTGCTTCAACCCGTGCCACATCGGATGGATCGGAGCGGAACAGCAGGCAGTTTTGCCGTTTCTTGAGACGGATTCCGAGACCGGAATCGACCAATTCGTTGCAAAGCTGATCGTACTCTTGTTGAGAACCGTCACACCAGTAAACGGCGTCGGGCTTACAGATTTCCACCCATTCGTTCACCCATTTGACCAATTTTTCATTTTTGGTCGGGGTTGCGTTAAGCTGTTTAGCCATGATTTTCGCATCCTTATAAAATTATAGTTTGAGGTAATTTAGGGTATCTCTAAAAAACGGGGTTGCATTGAAAATTAGCAGATTCATGATTTGGAGGTGCGATTTTGCAAGTGCCTGGCTAACATAGAGTTAACCAGACACGCGCAAGGTCGCGCATACGAATATGAGCTGCAATTTTCAGCCAAATTTCCAGTTTTTAATGAGGTAGCCTTTAAAAATAATTTAGAAATATACACCCCAAACAGCCGTATTTCAAGAGACGATATTTGTGAACAACCAAAAAAAACGGGCAAGCGCATTACTGCCCTTGCCCGGTAAAATTATAAACTATATAACGAGTTTAGATAGCGAGACTGCTTTTGTACTCTTCGGCGTTCGCCTTGGTGACCAAAACGTAGCGCATATCGAACGCCTTCACCGGATCAGACGGAGCGGTCTCTTCGTAGTTGGCTTTGGGATTCGGGACAATCACTCCGTTGATAACTCCGTTCTGGATCGCCTGATACAAGCCGGTGAACGCACCGTTGGGCAACCCTAACAGAAACAACAGCGGACGCTTGTCTTCCGAAAGTCTGGTGAATTTCAGATTTTTCATATCTTCCGGCAATCCGATGGTCGAAACAACAATACCGGCATCGGCATGCTTTTCCACCAGCTCATCAAAATCCTTGGCCTTCATCGCGTAATAGATCGGCGTTCCCTCTTCGACACCCTCAACTGCGGGTGCGTCGATCACAACATCGCCGCCGTAATTTTCTTTCAGCGCATCGGCGAGCTTTTTCAGATTTTCATTTTGATCCGTTGCATTCTCCACAATCAAAAGAACTTTTTTACCGGGAGCAACACTCTTCAAGTAGTCGCCGGTCTTGCTGCCTTGCGAGACGTAAAATCTGATTTCGCTTTGAAGCGGACCGCTGCTTGTGCCGAAAACATTCATCTCTTTTAGCAACAGCCCCGCGCTGATGATCACAACCACGAACAACACGAATCCAACCGGTTGCATCGCCGGATTCGCCTTTTGCTTCTTGCTGCAAACAATCATTCCGATCAACGCGAGAATCATCACTAAGATATATACAGCACTCATACCATCCCCCTTTTGTTGTTGGTGTACGTCTATATCGAACATCGATATTCCGCAACACTTAAGCTATTGTCCTTTTATCAAAAAAGCAAATACATTTATCGGATTTTTTTGGTTTTTTTCAAAAATTCTTTCTAAAAAAGCCGTTATGCCTGCTTTTTAAGCGGATTTCCGTCCGGACCCAAGCCGGATTTTTCCCACTGTTCGGCATTTTTATATTCGGATTTCACCACAGAAATATCCACCGATACCGGGGGCAGTTGCAGCTTCATTTCGCGCAGGGTGTCAATTAAGATTCGCGAAATTGCGTAGTTGCGAAAATACTTCTTGTTCGCCGGAATAATGTACCACGGTGCTTTTTCGCAGGAACAACGCTCAAAGACCTCTTCAAACGCCTTTTGGTATTGTCCCCAGAGCTTGCGCTCGGAGTAGTCTGCCGCGCTGATCTTCCATTGCCGTTCCGGGTCGTCAAGGCGATCCTTAAAACGTGCCAACTGCTCTTCGGGGGTAATGTGCAAATAAAATTTGACGATCTTTGTGCCGTTCTTGGTCAGCAGTTTCTCGAAGTCGTTGATAAGTTCATATCGTTCGCTCCAGACCGACTTCGGCACTAAATTGTGTACCCGTTGAATCAAGACATCTTCATAATGGGAACGGTTGAAAATGACGATTTCACCCTTTTTGGGGGCGGCGGCGTGTACGCGCCACAAAAAATCGTGCGACAGCTCAAGCGAACTTGGGGTCTTGAACGACTGCACCCGGCAACCTTGCGGATTCAAGGGGGCAAGCACGTGATTGATCACGCCGTCTTTGCCGGCGGCGTCCATTCCCTGCAACACGATAAGCAGCGACCGTTTCCCCTCCGAATAGAGTTGATATTGCAATTCCGCAAGCTCGGCACTGTTCGCGGCGGTCTCTTTGAGCGTCTTATCGCTCTTATCCACCCCAAAGGTTTTGTCGGCATCGATCTCGGCAAGTTTGAACTCCTTGCCCGGTTTGGCGAAAAACTCTTTGCGAAAATCCATAACCTTTCCTCCTCGTACAGTTAACTCTGTTGAGGCTACCTCTAAAAACTGGAAACTTGGCTAAAAATCGCATCTCACAATTGCACGTGCGACCTTGCGCGTATCTGGTTAACTTAAGGCTACCTCTAAAAACTGGAAGCTTGGCTAAAAATCGCATCTCGTATTCGTATGCGCGACTTTGCGCGTATCTGGTTAACTCTATGTTAGCCAGATACTTGCAAAATCGCACCTCCAA
>JAISIP010000142.1 GCA_031261965.1 Victivallales bacterium
GGTTTTCAGAGGTAGCGCGTTTTCGTTTAATTAGTTGATAAGCTCTAAGCCGCCGTTACTGTGTTGATTTTTGGTCAACGCTTTTTTTGCCTGATTTAGGCTCAATTCGTTTGCTCCGCCGGCGAAATCGGGGTCTTCATATTGAATCGGATCATCTTCCCAACCGCAGGAATCGCATATTTCATATGTACGCGGTTCTTTTATCGTCAGAGCACCGCAGCAGGGGCAATTTTTCATTGTTTTCTCCAATATTTTTCACCATTGTCCGGTCGGAAAAAGGTTTTTGGAACTCCGGTCTTGGTAGTTACTCCAAATGTATTGCTTGGCGGATGATAATACAATCGATCACCGTTGCTTCGAGTTTTCTGTTGCGTGTCGGAGGGTGGTGAACGGAAGAAATTTAAAGCTCCTTCGCCATATTCCGTCTGGTTTTGATATTCTGGAAATTCACTTTTATGCTTTTGCCAATGCCGGGTTAAATTTGCCGGACTCCATTCGCCTTGTGAAAGAGATTGTTTTAACTGCGGTGATGAAGTTTGATTTTGTTCAGTAATACTTGCAGACGCGACATTCGCACTGCTTGAAGAGAAGTGGGATATATCCGAAAAGAAATCAGAGTGGAGCAGAACCCCAAGAGCAATGAAAAAAATAAAAATAAATAAATTTTTCATATGGCAATATTTCGGCTACCTCTAAAAATAACATCTCTAAATTGCGAATCTGCTAATTTTACCTCAACATAGTTTTTAGAGATACCCTTTAGTGTTTTTGCATCTTTCCGTATTCAGTTATTCTGTACCGCTGAAGTCTGCTGTTCGGTTTTTCCGGAACGGTCATCTCAATTAATCCGGTGTTGATAAGCGGTTCTATGTGCCGCTTAAACCACCGCGAATCGCCGTTGATTCCAACTGCCGTCAAAAGTTCTTTGCGCGACAGCGTGGCGTCACTTAGTGCTTTCAAGACGGACATTTGCAAAGCACTTAGTGCTTTAACTTGGTGCTTTTCCGGACGCCGTTCTTGTCGTTTTTCCTGTATCACGATGGTTTCGTAAATCGCTGAAAGCGTAAACGCGATAAAAACGCCGGAATCATCGGCGTTGCGGGCTTGCGCTATCGCCTGATAATATTGCGACCGATTCCGATACAGCACAGATTCCATTGGAATCCATGCGAAAATCGGATTCCATTTTGCAAGCAGGAGTGTCTGCCACAATCTGCCCATACGCCCGTTGCCGTCCTCAAACGGGTGGATGGTCTCAATCTCATAATGGAGAATCGCGCTTTTCAGCACGGGGTGCAGTTCGGACTCCTTGCCCCACGCGAATAAGTTGTCCACGAGTTGCGGCACAAACTGCGGACGCGCTCCAATATGAATCGGCTTGTCCCCGTCAAACACACCGACATCCCCGCTGCGGAACCGTCCGGATTCTTTGATCAATTCCCGCGTCATCAACTTATGGGCTTTCAGAAAATCGGCGATGGAATACGGATCGAAGGTCATGATTTGATCGTAAGATTCGTATGCGTTTTTGACTTCCTTGACCTCAGTCTGTTTGCCTGCCACCAGTTTCCCTTCGATAACGGCGGAGACATCGTCGAGCGAGAGCGTGTTGCCCTCAATGGCAAGCGACGAGTAGATCGTCCGCACGCGGTTCTCTCGGTGCAACTTTATATCGCGTTTGAAATCCGTGCCCAAGTCAAGTCGGGTTACGGTCTCAACGATTTTTGCCAAGTAATCGGCGGCTTTCTCAGTTATGGTGTAGGGTGGCTTTTGAGTCATTATTCTTTCCTCCTTAGGAATGAGCAAGAGCGAAACTGTTACCTAAGGAAAATTATTTTTTTGCCAACGCTTTTTTTGTCTTATGCTTTTAGTGCTTATATCAACACCGGTGTTTGAGGATTGAGGTAGTTGATAGCATATTTTAAGGTGTTTAGAATATGCTCGGCGTTCAACTCATTCAAGGCATGATTATTATTTATAGCGGTAATGGTATTCCATGGATCGACGGGTGTAATCCAAAGTGCTTCGTCATTACCATGTTTTACCAAATTTATTATCTCCGCGCAACCATAACCCCTGGAAAGTGTTGCGGTAATAAGAATCTTGCATCTATGTTGTTTGGCATAGTCAATATTAGCGCAAACAGCACTTTTATTATCACCGGAAGCGCAAAAAGCAATTCGCAACTTGCATTGCAAGATTCTATAGGCAATTTTAATATCATCATGCTTACTCATTAGGTCTCCAGCAATATTAATACAAGAGCAGGAATATCCCTTGGATTTTGCATAGTACGGGAACCATTGAGCCGCCAATTTAATACTTGAAGTTTTTCCTGTTTTCGGCCTATGGCATAACGCAATAATTATCATATTGCCCGGACAAGCTAATTGTTGGTGCCGTAGTCGGCGCCGGTTTTGTCCAGATCCTGGACAATCTCAAGGCTCGACTTGCTCGCCGAATCATCTTCCTGACCGCCCAGAGTTACCGTTACGCCCGTAACCATGCTGCGGAGGCGATCGCTGAAGTTGGCAAGCACAAAAAGTGCCGCCAGCGCCACTACGACGATCAAAATCACGTATTCCAGCACTGCCTGTCCCCGCTCCGAATGCCGCACTTTTTTGCCGCGTATGATACTCATCTTCAGACCCCCCTGCATATTGGTTTGTAAATAACTATGGGCTAACTCTAAAAACTGTTAATTTTTAGAGATACCCTTTACCTCTATCCGTTTTTTAGAGGCAGCCTATGGAAAATCGGCACTGATCAACTCGATCATCCGACTGCCTTGTTTGGAAAACGCCCCCGCCAACGTCAGGAGCGACAATGACAACACCGTCAGGAGCAACAGCATAATGACGTACTCCAAAAGCACTTGACCATTATTATGGTTACCCTTATGCCGTATCCATTTCAAATTCATCAATTCCCAACGCGGCGTACGCCTTTGCGCATGATAATATCGTTTTTCTCGTTCAAAACAATCACCGAAGGGGAGAGTTTTTGCGCCTCCTCCTCGGACATCAGCGAAAACGCCATAACCGTGATCACATCACCCACTTTGCCGTGATGCGCCGCCGGACCGTTCAAACAAAAAGTTCGCGTACCCGGGACTCCCGGAATCGCGTAAGTCTCAAGTCGCGCCCCGTTGGTACGGTTGACCACCAAAATCTTCTCATACGGCAAAATATTCGCTTCGGCGAGGTACTCGGGGTCGATTTCGAGGCTACCCTCGTAATCGAGTTCACAAGCCGTCAGCCGGGCAAAATGAATTTTGCCGCTTAACATCATTTTTTGCATATTTAATAACCGATAATGTGTAATTGACTCTTTCGGCTATTAATATATCACGTTTTTTGAAATATTCACGGCAATTTTGCGTTTTTGTGTTGTTATACTTAAATTAAGCATGGAATATTCGCTTTGTCAAACCCGGTTTACGGATATTCCCTTGAAAAATTCGGTTTTTTCATGTACATTAGGCGTGTAATATTTGTAAAAACAAAACTATTATGAATTATAAGGAAGTCATGAAAAAGATTGAAGTCGGTTTGGAGTGCGTCCGTTGTCACAAAAAATATGATATTTCGCAGGTTCGCTACAATTGCGATTGCGGCGGTATCCTCGATATCGTCCGCGATCTGACGCAAATCGACGGCGGGGAACTCAAAGCCCTTTGGGATAGCCGCTGGGGGCAAAAGCGCGGAGTGACCAGCTCCGGGGTATGGCGCTACAAAGAGCTGATCTTCGATTTGCCCGACGAAAAAATCGTGACCCGGCAGGAGGGTAATACCCGGCTTTATAATGCGGGCAAAGCCGGAGTTTATGCCGGATTGAAAAACTTTTGGCTTAAACACGAAGGGGAAAACCCCACCGGCAGCTTTAAAGACCGCGGCATGACCTGCGGCTCTACCGCAGCGAAATTTTATGGGGCAAAAAGCGTGGCTTGTGCCAGCACCGGCAACACCAGTGCGTCTATGGCGAGCTATGCAGCGGTGTCGGGCATGGAGTCGGTGATCTTTATCCCCGAGGGTAAAATCGCCTATGGCAAGCTTGCCCAGGCATTGGCGTATGGTGGCAAAACGTTGCAGATTCGCGGTAATTTTGACGATGCCATGGAGTTGGTTCAAGAGGTTTGCCGCGAGCTGGATATTTATCTGTTGAACTCAATTAACCCGTTCCGAATTGAGGGGCAAAAGGCGATCGGCTTTGAGGTGCTTCAGCAACTTGACTGGAACGTGCCTGACTGGTTTGTGATTCCAGGCGGAAACCTCGGCAACAACACCG
>JAISIP010000143.1 GCA_031261965.1 Victivallales bacterium
AGACCTGGCATACCGTGCAAAGCCGTGACAAAATCGGTTTTGGGGTTCTCCAAGGCGTTGGCTTGCACCAGCTCCCGTCCCAAAGCGGCGTTCTCTTCGCCGGGTTGAAACACCAAACGCACGCACCCTTTGAACTCATTGCGGCGCGAAGAAAGAATCTCGGCAACTCCCATAAGCATCGCGGCGTGACCGTCGTGACCGCAGGCGTGCATAAGCCCGGCGTGACGCGACGCGTAGGGTTTGCCGGTGGCTTCATCCAGTGACAGCGCGTCAATATCAGCACGCAAAGCGACGCATTTGCCTTTGCCTTTAGTTCCGGGTAAAATCGCGACGACATCGGTTTCGAGGAACGGCTTAAGCGGTTCGATTCCAAGCTCGGCAAGCCGTTTTCGGATCAGTTTGGACGTTTCAAACTCCCGCCCTGCCAACTCAGGAATTTGGTGGAGCATATGGCGGAATTCGACGATTCCGGGTAGAATCTCGCCCACGTTTTTCATAATTCCTGATAAACCATCCTGCCACCTACCAAGGTGGCGCAAACTTTGCCTTGGACTTGTTGACCGTTAAACGGGGTATTGCGGGATTTCGATTTGAATTTGTCGGCATCGACGGTATATTTTTTCGTCGGATCAAAGATCACTATATCCGCGCAGTTACCATCGGCCAAACTGTAGTCTTCAAACCCCAACACTTCCGCCGGACCGGTGGTAAAGAGTTTTACCAACTTAGGCAAGTCAATCACACCTTTGGCTACCAACTCGGTGTAGCAGAGACTCAAGGCGGTTTCCAGCCCGATAATTCCAAACGGAGCGCAGTCGAACTCCACTAACTTTGAGGTTTGGGTATGGGGTGCGTGGTCGGTGGCGATCACCGTGATCGTCCCGTCCGCGATTCCCTCAATCAACGCCAGACGATCCGCCTCGGAACGCAACGGCGGATTCATTTTGTAGTTGGTGTCGTAAGTTTTGATGCACTCGTCGTTTAAGGTGAGATGATGCGGGGTGGCTTCGCCGGAAACTAAAATACCCTGCTTTCTCGCGTTGCGTAACAGCTCGACGCTCTCTTTAACGCTGACGTGCTGCATATGGATTTTCCAGCCGATTTGGCGCGACAGAATGATATTGCGCGCCACCATGAGTTCTTCGGATGCCCCCGAAATTCCGGCGATTCCAAGTAGAACCGACCACTTGCCTTCGTTGACCACCCCCTCTGCCGCGAGCGTGTTTTCTTCGCAATGATCGAGGATCGGCAAATTGAACGACTTGGCGTATTCCACCACGTGACGCATCAAAGAGTGATTTTGAATACATTTGCCGTCATCGCTAAGCGCGACTACTCCGGCTGCCTTTAAAGAGCCGATACCCGCCATTTCTTTGCCTTCGTAGCCTTTGGTCATGCAACCGCACGGCAATACTCGAACCACCCCGGTATGGGCGGCGGTTTGGCGCAAAAACTCAATCGCTCCGGCGTTGTCGGCGGGCGGGTTGGTGTTTGGCATGGCGACAATGCTGGTGAAACCTCCCGCCGCCGCCGCCGCCGTTCCCGAGGCGATGGTTTCCGCCATATTGTTGCCGGGTTGGCGGAGATGAACGTGCAAATCAATAAACCCCGGCGCAAGCACTTTGCCGGTGAGATTGACGACTTCGGGTTTAACGACTTTGCCGGGGTCGGCGATTTTTCCGTCGCTTACTCCCACATCGGTAATCGCATCAATTCCACGCGCCGGGTCGATTACCCGCGCATTCTTAAAAATATAGTTTTTTTCGCTCATTTTTGCACACACCCCGCCACTAAGAACAGTACCGCCATGCGAACTGCCAATCCATTTGTCACTTGTTCTAAAATCACCGAGTTCGGTCCGTCCGCGACTTCGCTGGTTATTTCCACATCGCGGTTGATCGGTCCGGGATGCATAATCAGAGCATCCGGTTTCATGAGTTTCACGGTTTCACAGTTAATTCCGAAGAAACGGGCGTATTCGGAGGTGCTGGGGAAGAACCCCGATGATTGCCGTTCATGCTGAATGCGCAAAAGATTGACCACATCGGCATTGCTGACCGCCTCTTTGAGGTCGTGGCAGACTTTTACCCCGATCGATTCAAATTCACGCGGAACCAAAGTAGAGGGACCTGCCAAGGTGACGTTGGCACCGAGTTTCAACAGCCCCCACATATTGCTCCGCGCCACCCGGCTGTGTAAAATATCGCCGAGAATGGTAACATTCAGCCCTTTTATATGCCCCCGCTTCTCGCGAATGGTAAAAATATCGAGCAAAGCCTGGGTCGGATGGCTATGCGCTCCGTCTCCGGCGTTCACAACCCCGCATTTCAGATGTTGGGCGATAAAATTTTGCGCTCCCGGCGCGCTGTGACGCATGACTACTAAATCAACTTGCAACGCTTCGATATTACGCACGGTGTCGAGTAAGGTTTCACCCTTTTTCAGACTGCTTGCCTGCGCTTGCATATTGACGATGTCGGCAGATAACCGCTGCTCGGCAAGTTCAAACGACACCCGGGTGCGGGTGCTGGGTTCGACAAAGAAATTCACCACGGTTTTGCCGCGCAACGCCGGAACTTTTTTTACTTTGCGTTCCGACACTTTTTTGAATTCTTCGGCAGTATCAAGGATAAAGGTGATCTCCTCGGCGCTCAGATCATACAAACTGAGCAGATCTTTTCTGGTCCATTCCATCATGTGATCCATATATTTAAGGTTATTCCCACTCCACTTCAAAAATTCCATTTTCGATCGGGTCTTCGGCATCAAAACGCACCGCTATTTTGTGGTCGGCGGGCGGATTGCAGTCAAAACCGACATAATCGGCACGAATCGGAAACTCCGGGTTGCGCCGATCGACCAGCACCGCCAGGCGAATCACATCGGGACGCCCATAGTCGGTCAGCGCGTCGAGCGCGGCGCGGATAGTCCGCCCGGTAGAGAGGACATCATCTACTAAGATAATGCGCATCTCGTTTACGTCAAACGGGATAATGGTTTCACGAATCAGCGGCAACGCGCTGCGTTGACCGAAATCGTCACGGTAAAGAGAGATGTCGAGTTTCGCCATGGGAGGACGCGTTTTGGTCAGACGTTCGATCGCATCGCATAATCGCTCTGCGAGCGGAACACCTTGCTGGTATATTCCGACAAATGCATAATCTTGGCAATTAACACTGCGGCAATCTTTTAAAATGGCGTTTGCCATTTGTTCAATCGCCCCGGCAATCTCCTCGGGGGTGTGGAGTCGTTTTCTCAGCGTCATGAATCACTCCAAATAGAGAAAGTTATTCTTAGAGGTAGCCTTGAATAAATATAGTACGGTTTTACCGATTTCACAATCTTAAGCCGTTAAAAATATGATTTATTTACAAAAATCTTGACGTTTTTGTTGCAAACGCCGGGTCAGCAAAGTCGAACGCGGTTCGAGCCGCGCATTGTTCACCGCCATTTGCACCGCCCGGCGACTGCCGACTATAATCAGCAATTTTCGCGCTCTGGTCATGGCGGTGTAGAGCAAATTTCGCTGCAACATCATATAGTGTTCGCGCAAAAACGGCAAAATTACGACCGGGAACTCACTGCCTTGGGATTTGTGGACGGTTACAGCGTATGATCTGGTCAACTGATCGGCTTCATCCAGCGCGTACTCCACCGGACGCATACCGTCGAACATAACCTCGAACTTTTTGCCGGAAGCGTTGATATAAACGAGTTTTCCCATATCGCCGTTAAAGACGTTTTTGTCGTAATTGTTGGCGATCTGCATAACTTTGTCGCCGATTTTGAAAATATGGTCGCCGAATTTAATTTGCGCAAGTTCCCCCGGATTGAGCAACTCCTCAACTCGCTCGTTGATTGTGATCGTACCGCAATTACCCCGGTTCATCGGACTTAAAATCTGAATGTCGTTTACCGGGTCGAAGCCAAAACGGTTGGGAATCCGGTCGGTAACGAGTTTTTCGATAATAGACAGCACTTTTTCGGGATCGTCCTGCTCAATCCAGTAGAAATCGGAGAGTTCATTTTTGAGCAATTTAGGATTTTCCGGCATAAGCCCGTGGTTGACCCGGTGAGCGTTTACGATAATTTGGCTGTTCTCGGCCTGACGAAAGATTTGCGATAATTCTGTGACCAGAAACCAGCCCGACTCGATAAAGCTTGACAGCACCGTACCAGGACCGACCGACGGCAACTGATCTTTGTCGCCCACTAATAAAACCGAGCAACCGATCGGAATTGCCCGAAACAGAGCTTGGGCAAGCAGAATATCCAGCATGGAAACTTCGTCAACAATCAATAAATCGCACGGCAGCGGATTTTCGGCATTATAGGTGAATTTGTTGGTAGTCGGGTCGAACTGAAGCAGACGGTGCAAAGTCTTTGCTCCGAGATCGGTCGATTCGCCGAGCCGTTTGGCGGCACGCCCGGTCGGGGCGGCAAGCCCGATTCTCAAGTGGGCTTTTTTGGCGCGACGGACGATTTCGCCGACCACGGTAGTTTTTCCGACACCGGGACCGCCGGTGATAATGCAAAGTGCGGATTGACTTACGCGATTGACCGCAAGTTGCTGCTCGCTGTTTAAGGATAGTTTTCCGCCGGGTACGGGACGCAAATGCTTACCGGAAAAATTCGGTTCAAGCGCGAGTTTTGCGACTAATTCAGGCAATTCGGTTTCGGCGCGGGCGAGGGCAGGGGTATAAATTTGCCCGTCCATAATCCGGAGCAAACGCCGCTCGATCGCCGCGGCTATGCCCAGGCGCGCCTGTTCCGGCGACTCTTCGGCAAGCTCGGCGGTGGCGTTACACAACTCTTCCAGTGCACAGCAGACATTGCCGTTGGCGATCATACTGTTAAGGGTGTAAATCGCGGCGGCACTGAGGCGCGGAATCGAGTTGCGGGGAATACCGATGGCTTTAGCGATCTCGTCGGCCTTGAGAAAACCGATGCCGTCCACCTCTTCCGCCAGACGGTAGGGGTTGTCTTTTACCATTTGCGGAGCGGCTTCGCCGTAACGCTTAAAAAGTTTTGAGCAGAACGCCGGAGTAATTCCTAACCCTTGCAAAAAAATGTAGCTGTCACGCCGGGTGGCGGATTCGCGCCAGACTTTGGCGATCGCTTCCGCCTTTTTTGCGCCGATTCCGGGAATGGTTTTCAGATTTTTTGCGCCGCCGTCGAGCATTGCGAGGGTCTTTTCACCGAAATGTTTGACAATCAGTTGCGCGGTCTTTTTGCCGATTCCCGGAATTGCGCCGGAACTCAAGTAACGGGTTATACCATCCGGGGTGCTGAGTAAAATGATTTTAAAGTGTTCGGCTTTGAATTGGCGGCCGAATTCGGCGTGTTGCTCCCAAACTCCCTCAAGCTCGAGCTCTTGACCGGCGACCAAGCCGGTGAGCGACCCCCGCACGGAGTATTCGCGACCGCCGGATTCGCGAATTTTAATTACGGCAAACGCTCCGTCGTCACTTTCAAAGATGACCCGGGTAATTTCGCCACTTAACTTGGCATGGGGTTTTGTCGGTGAATTGGTCATAGAGCGAATTTATCACTGATTTTATCTCAGGTCAAGTGTTCGATAAGAATTTTTAGCCCGATAAGCACGATTGCCGTTCCTCCCGCGATTAACATGGCGCGTTCCCCGGTCAGCGAGCCGAGCTTTTTGCCCACTAATACACCAATGGCGGACAAAATCGCCGTCACCACTCCCATGGCGATCGCCGGCAGAAGAATGGTATTGCCCGCAAAAGCGAGACTTCCGCCGACCGCAAGCGCATCCACGCTGGTTGCTATCGCCGGAGCAAAAAGAGCCTTGGGGGCAAAAAAGTCAGCGGAGCAACAGTCGCAAATTTCTGCTTTGGACTTAAGCTTTATTCCCTCGTAGATCATTTTGCCCCCGACCCAACCGAGCAGGACAAATGCTATCCAGTGATCGACCTCCGTGACGAATCCCGCGAGCAAAGTTGCGGCAAAAAAACCGATCAACGGCATAAAAGTTTGAAATCCGCCGAAAAACAGTGCCGCATACAGCGCGTTGCGCCAATGTCGTTCGGTGCGATCGCACAACGCGCCGCCGACCGAGACGGCGAATGCGTCAATTGCAACACTTAGCGCGAGAATCAGTATTGGGAGTAATGACATAATTACTTCATTAGCATGGACATAACCGCCTTTTGGACGTGAAGCCGATTTTCAGCTTCGTCAAAGACGATCGACCGCTCCGGGTCGTCCATAATTCCGGCGGAAACCTCTTCGCCGCGGTGGGCGGGCAGACAATGCAAAAACTTCGCGTTCTTTTTCGCCTTCGCAAAGAGTTTTTCGTTGACCTGATAAGGGGCGAAAACTTTCATTCTCCGTTCCTTTTCCTCTTCAAGCCCCATGCTGACCCAAACATCGGTGTAAAAGTAATCGACATTTTCGGCGGCTTTCATCGGGTCGGATTCCCATGCGATATTTGAAGCGTCGGCATAGAGCGACTTGTCCGGCTGCTCTTCGGCAGGCGAACAGAGAACCAACTCCATGCCGGTAAGCCGTGCCGCGAGAATGAGCGAATTGGCGATATTGCTGCGTGCATCGCCGTAAAACGCCATTTTAATCGTATCGTCCACTTTGCCGGAATACTCTTTAATCGTGAGCAAATCGGCGAGGATTTGGCAGGGGTGAAAATCGTCGGTCAACGCGTTGATGACCGGGATGGTCGCTTCACGCGCCAACTCTTCGACTTCGGCATGCGAAAACGTCCGTATGACAATTCCGTGCAAATAACGACTCAACACTTTTGCGGTGTCCGCTACGGTTTCGCCGCGACCGATTTGCATTTTCCCCTGGTCGAGGTAGAGCGGTCGTCCGCCGAGTTCGCCGACTCCTACTTCAAACGACACCCTGGTTCGGGTGGAGGATTTTGCGAAAATCAACCCGACGCTTTTACCCTCAAGCGGAGTAAAAACCTTTTTGCCGCGTTCGATTTTTAACTTTGTCGCAAGTTCAAAAATATCCGACAGATCGTCTCGGGTAATATCCCGGAGCGTCAGTAAATCTTTTTTCATGATAATTATCCCTTCTGAATAATCGAATTTAGCTCTTCGAGAGCAACTCCGATTCTTTTGAGACCTTCATCGGCCTCGGCGCGGGTGAGATTCAACGGAGGTAACAATCTCAAGACGGTTTCCCCGGCGGTCAAAACCACTAAATTCTGCTTGAGGCAAAGTCCGGCGAGCGTCGCGGCTTCGCGGTCAAGCACAACACCGATCATCAAGCCCATGCCGCGAACTTCCTTTACAAACGGATATTTTTGCCCGATTTGAGCGAGGTTTTCGCGGAGATACTCTCCTGTGAGCTGACAATTTTCCAGTACGTTTTCGCGGTCGAACGCTTCCTGCACCGCGAGAGCGGCGGCGGAGACCAGCGGCGTTCCGCCAAAGGTGCTGGCGTGAGTTCCGACCGTCAAAGTTTCGGCATATTTGCGCTTGACGATAAGTGCCCCCATCGGCAAGCCGTTGGCGATCGCCTTTGCCATGGATAACGCGTCGGGTTCAACCCCGAAACTTTGCCATGCATAGCGCGTGCCGATTCTGCCGGTACCGCACTGCACTTCGTCGAAAAGCAAAAGGATGTTTTTTTCGTCGCAGAGCGAACGCACCTTTTGGAGGTATTCCCGGTTGGCGGGCAAGACTCCGCCTTCTCCTTGAACCGGCTCAAGGACAACGGCGCAGGTTTTGGGCGTAATCGCGCCTTTTAATGCGTCAAAGTCGTTGAACGGCACTTGCTTAAACCCCGGCATATCCGGCTCGAACCCTTTGCGGTATTTGGCACGCCCGGTGGCGGCGAGAGTTGCAAGCGTACGCCCGTGAAAGGAGTTGTCCATGGAAATGATTTCGTTGCGACCGGACTTGTTGCCGATCTTGCGGGCGAATTTAAACATCCCCTCGTTGGCTTCTGCCCCGGAGTTGCAAAAGAAGACCACCCCGTCGAAACAGTTTTCGATCAATTTCTCGGCAAGACGCGGCATGACGCCATTCATATAAAGATTGGAAACATGCACGAGAGTTTCCGCCTGTTTTTGTATGGCGGAAGTTACCCCTTTGTGACAATGCCCGAGGTTGCACACCGAAATCCCGGTGGCAAAGTCGAGGTATTCACGACCATCGGCATCCCAAAGTCGAGTGCCTTGCCCCCGTACAAAGAGAATCTTGGGCGCATAGGTGGGCATCACAAACTTCCGATACCGTTCGAGGGTTTCCTCGTAAAGGCTTTCCATGATCAATCGACTCCTATATCTTAACTTTTATGGAAATCGTTACTATAGCACGCTTTTGAGGAAAAGCAAATGCGAGATAATTCAGATTCGGAACAATAGAAGGATACCTCTAAAAACTGGAAATTTGGCTGCAAATTGCAGCTCATATTCGTATGTGCGACCTTGCGCGTGTCTGGTTAACTCCGTGTTAGCCAGACACTTGCAAAATCGAACCTCCAA
>JAISIP010000173.1 GCA_031261965.1 Victivallales bacterium
CAGAAATCCGCTCTCTCCATATCTGATGGGGTTTGTCGCAACGGAAATTGTCTGGCGGATGTATCTACTTAATTGCAAACGCTATCCGTCATGGTTGCCGAAGTGGGACGTGATTATCCACCTTTTTTTACTTGGGGCGTTATTGATCTTGTATCTGATGGTTTGGGGTTGCCGTTATGGGTATTTTAATTAAATTTTTTAAAGCCACCGCGATTTTGTCGGACGTTTTACACCTCGCGGTCTGGTTGATCTGGATCGCGATTTGTGCGAGCGGAATTCTGAAAACCACTGAAATAGACCCGGATTTTTCCGGGTGGCGCGTCATGTTGTTTTACGGCTTGCCGGGGGTCATTGTATTGTTGCTTCTTTTCGATGCATTGCGGTTGTGGTTCGCCAGCGAACAACATCGAATGCTGTGGCTATCGATGTTGATTCGCACAATTTCGGTAGTGACGTTGATCGTCGTAGTCGGTTGCCTTATCGCTCCGACGCTTCATCGGATCTATTACGGCAACCTTTAGAGCAACTCGGCGATCTGCACGGCGTTGAGTGCCGCGCCTTTCAGTACTTGATCGCCGGAGACAAAGATGTCCAGCCCGCGTTTGTCGTCGCGGGAGATGTCTTGCCGGATACGACCGCAAAGAACATCGTATTTCTCCGTGGCGTCTATCGGCATCGGGTAACGTTTGTTCGCCGGGTCGTCAACCAACTCTACTCCTGGAGCGGCGGCGATAATCGCCCGCGCCTCTTCCGGCGTAATATCGTTCTCAAATTCCAGATTCAACGCCTCGGAGTGGGCGCGCAACACCGGGATACGGACACAAGTACAAGAGACTTTTAGATTCGGCAAATGCAACATCTTGCGCGATTCGTTCAGCATCTTGAGCTCTTCTTTGGTGTAGTTGTTGGGCTGAAACACGTCGATGTGCGGAATTAAGTTAAACGCGATCTGGTGTGCGAACGCCGCAGGGATTGCCGTTTTACCTTCAAGCACCGCCCGGGTCTGCTCGATTAGTTCGTGCATACCTTTTGCACCCGCGCCGCTTGCCGCCTGATAGGTCGCCGCGACAATGCGTTTAAGTCCCTTCGCCCGGTGCAACGGCGCAACCGCGACCAGCATAATCGCCGTGGTGCAGTTGGGGTTGGCGATCACGCCTTTGTGCAATTTAATATCTTCGGCGTTGACCTCGGGGACGACCAGCGGCACATCCTCTTCCATGCGAAACGCGCTGGAGTTGTCGATCATCACCGCGCCGGCATCGACCACGTACTTGCGATATTCACGCGAAATATCTCCGCCTGCGCTAAATAGTGCAATATCAACGCCTTTGAATGAATCGTGGGTCATCTCTTCGATGACGATTTCTTCGCCTTTAAAATTCATCTTTTTCCCTGCGGAGCGGGATGAAGCCAAAAGTTTGAGATTTTTTACCGGAAAATTGCGTTTTTCGAGCGTCTTGACCATTTCGACACCGACCGCGCCGGTCGCACCGGCGACCGCAACATTGAATCCGTTTGCCATATTCTTTGGTTCTCCTTTGAGAAAATTGACTCATACAGCCAACTAATATACGACAATTCTTGAAAATTTGCAATAGTTCGGCTATATTCCAAAGAGAAAAAAAGGTGCTTTTTATGGATATGCAAAATTTCATCGCCGAAGAACTGACGCTGCCGGAGTTAATCAAACTAATCGAATACCATAACCGGCGTTATTGGGAACTCGGCGAGCCGGAAATTTCAGATATCCGCTATGATGAACTTATGCGCCTTTTGGCGAAAAAAGACCCTAAAAACGAGTTGCTCACCCGAGTTTACGCTCCTGCTGTGGCAGGGGAGGGGAAAATTCGACACAAAAATCCGATGCTGTCGCTGGACAAGGCGTATTCACTTGAAGAAGTGCTGAAGTGGGCGCAAAAATACGCGAGAAACCCTGATGAATTGTTTTGCGTCGAACCCAAATACGACGGCATTTCCGCCAGCTACGACGGGCGGATTCTCTCCACCCGCGGCGATGGCGAGTCGGGGGAAAATATCACCGCTAAAATTCCTCTAATTGAGTTTGAATCCCCCGGCTATACGGGTAAACTTGATCGCCCGGTGCGGGGAGAGTTGGTGATTCGCGACGACGATTTCAAGACGCTTTACAGCCATATTCGCAAAAAAGGCGGCGGAGTGTATAAAAATTCCCGTAACGCCGTGGCGGGAATTATGGGGCTAAAAGAGATCGGCGAAATGGTGGCGCAAAAGGCGAAAATTACCCTGGTCGATTATAATTTAATTTCGTATAAAGTCAAGCTTTCTGAGCTTGAAAAGCAGTGGCAAGTGTTGCTAAGCGAGCTTGAAGCGTTGCCATATCCCCAGGACGGGGTGGTTCTGAAAATCGCGGATACGCAGTACGAAGCGTCGTTGGGCAACACCGCCCACCACCCGCGTGGACAAATCGCCTATAAATTTACCAATATACGCCGTACCACCAAACTGATCGGCGTGGAGTGGAGTTTCGGCAAAAGTTGTCTGACCCCGGTGGCGAATTTAGAGCCGGTTGAAATCTCAGGAACGACCATTAAACGCGCCTCGTTGCACAATGTCCAAAACATCATCGACCTCGGGCTTGAGATCGGCGATACCGTCACGGTGGAACGCGCCGGAGACGTGATTCCATACATAGTTGCGTCCGAACCCGGCGAGAATCGCCGTCCGGCACTGATTGAGGATTGTCCGTGTTGCAAAACTAAATTAGTGCGGCGCGGACCGGAGCTTTGCTGCCCGAATGCGGAGTGTTTCCAGACTGAACTACAACGTTTGGCGGCGGCGGTTCGCAATCTTGGTATCGAACACTTGGGCGAGCCGACTTTGCGTAAACTTATGGAGAATTCCGGGGTAAAACGCCTTGCGGATCTATTTGATCTTACGGTGATGGGTATTCTTAAACTCGACGGGTTTGCCCCCAAGTCGGCGCAAAATCTGATCAACGAGATTCAAAAAGCGCGACAGGTAAAAGATTATCAACTGCTTGCCGCCTTGAACATCCCAAGTGTCGGAGCAAATATTGCAAAAGTGATTTTTGCAAATACCGACTTTGCGGGGTTGCGCCGGATGAGTATCGACGAATTAAGCGCGATTCCCGGTATCGGTCCGGAACGCGCTTATGCCCTTCACAGTGAGTTGTCACAGCAGTCGGATTATCTGGACGAACTGCTTGGCGCGGTAAGAGTTGTGCATTCTTCTTCCGAACCGGGTGAACGCCCGGGCGTCTGTTTTACCGGCAAAATGCCCGAGAAACGCGATTATTACGCGAAACTTGCCGAGGCACACGGTTTTGCGGCTGTAGACGATGTAAACAGCCGCCTTTCGCTTTTAGTCGCGGCGGATGTCAACGACAAAAGCACCAAGTTGACCAAAGCTGCCAAACTCGGAATTCGGGTCGTTTCTCTTGAGGATTTTCTGAGAGAGATCGCAACGGCGGACGCGGGGGAGGGGACTTCTTTAATTCCCCTGGAATCCTCCGACGGTCAACTTGAATTGGGTCTGTGATTTTGCCCAGATTTTGTGATTTGCCACAAATTTTCGTAGCGACCGCGGGACGTAAACTCCAATGGTACTCGCTTCAAATGCAAAGTTTTCTGGTTAATCTTTTGCCAAAGCTACTTTTTTGTCAACGAAGTCCGAATAATCAAGGACGATATTTTCTCCGTCATAAAGCTGTTTTGCGATTCGCAACGCATCCATTTTGGAATATGCTTCAATCGAAATAGTTCGTTGAAGAGTTTCTGTTATCTCGACATTATATGCTTTCATGCTATTTCACCCATAATTTTTTGTACATGCCTCTGCCTGAGAATTCTATAAGTCCAACATCCCGCAATTGTTGCAGGATTTGCCGTACCTTTGCCTCGCGATTATTGTTTTGAGGATACATTATACCAAGCTCTGAAGCTATACGATTTGCGATCCTGATGTCAAAGTCCATTTCCGGCAATGCATTAAGTCTGTTGAAAACCGATAGTTTCCAACCGCTCAAGGTATCGGTTATTGCACCAAGGTTACCATCAAATATTGCTGATAATTCGATATCAGGGTATTCGATATTTGGCAGGGGTTGGAGTTTATCAAGAATCAGCTGGATTTTTGCCGTATTCTCAAGACCTATGCGGCTGACATCCTGATTTCCTGTTATTGAGTTATAACTTTTTATGGCACTATTGAGCAACTCGCTATCTTCGCAGAGAATTCCCGCTTCCAAGTTGTGAAGCAATCCATTTGAAGTTAAATTAGCCGATGTGACTATAAGCCTTTTGTCGTCAAAAAGATAAAATTTGGCGTGTAGATTTGAGCAGTTAAACACTTGTCCCTTTGCATTTAGCACTATGTCCAGAGCTTCAAGATCAGACGCTTTGCTGTGAAAATTTTGCAAGTTGATTCGGGTGATCAATTGTAAAGAAGTTTCGTTTTGCTTGATATTGGTAATTTCGGAAATGACATTGGTTTTTACAAACGGCACACACAATTTTATGCTAAATTTAGCGGAACGGCACAAAGCCATAAAGTGATCGTGCAGTGGCGTTGCAATAAAATTTATGCTCATTTTAGTGCCTCGAGAGCGAAGTTTACCAGGTAGGTGATTCCGTTTTGGAGTGCCTCGTCGGGGAAGTCAAATTGTGAATTGTGCAAAGCCGGAGAATCTTCGCCAGTTCCGATTTTTACGTATACTCCTGGGTAACGTCTGAGAAAATAAGAGAAATCCTCTGCCTCAAGCGAGGACTCCGGCAACTCCCGGTAAGGCAGTTGCGCCGCTTTAATCACCCGGCGTGCCAGATCGGTCGGCTCCGGCGTATTCTCCGTAACCGGGTAGGAGAGCTGATAATCGATCCGGGCGGAGACGTGGCGCGACGCGGCGATACTTTCAACCGTTTCGCGAAAACCGTGTTCGATAAGCTTATCGACCGCAGGCGAGAGCGAACGCGCCGTGCCTTCAATTACCGCCGTATCGGCAATCACATTGGCCTGATTGCCCCCGGTAACCCGGCAAACCACCAAAACCGCCGGTTGCCGGCTATCCACCAAACGCTCGGTCAATCCCTCCAACTGCACGACAATCGCGGCGGCGGCGGCGACCGGGTTTTGCGCCAGATGAGGGCGACTGCTGTGACCGCCTTTGCCCGTCAGCGTCACTTTGAAGTGGGCGCATGAACCCATAACCGCCCCGGTTCGGGTACTGAGCATCCCAATCGGCAGACCTGGCAT
>JAISIP010000078.1 GCA_031261965.1 Victivallales bacterium
CCCCCGGCGCAATCGACTTTGCAACCGTTGCGGCGCAACAGCATGGCAGTCTGAAACATATATCGCTCAATCCCCCCCTCAAATCCGAGGCGATCGCCGATATAAAGAATTCGTTTGCCCTCAAACATGGCACAACCCGTCATACAAGTTCTTTAACTCTTTGGCGATAATCGCCCATGAATAGCACTCGACCTCCTGACGACCGTATCTTATTAACGTTTTTCGCAACTCCTCATCGGACTCAATCTTGCTGTAAGCGTTCAACAGCGTTTCAGGAATGTGCGGCAAGAAATGCAACCCGGTATAGCCGTCCTGAATCAGTTTTTTCAACCCGCCGACATTGGCGGCAATCACCGGAATTCCTGCCGCCCACGCCTCAAGTACCACAATGCCAAACGGTTCGTGCAACGACGGCAAAATAAAGCAATCCGCCGTTTTTAGCGCACCGACCAATCGCGGGTCGTCCGGCGAAAGCCCCGGAATCAACGTCAAACGATCATCCACCCGCAAATGATGCGCTTCCTGCACCAATTCATTGGCGTACCACGCCGCCGTCACCGGACCGATCAACAAAAGATGCACATTTTCACCCCGCGAAATCAGCTGTCGCAAAAACGAAATAAGCATCTTTTGATTCTTCTGATAGTCAATCCGCGAAATACAAAGCAATACCTTGCGTTCAGCGGGAATCCCCCACTCTTCCCGCACCGGGGTCGTCAGTTTGGGTTCCGCAGCAAATTTATTCACGTCAACCCCGTTCGGCAAATAAAGGATTTTTCGATCCGCCCGAAAAGAGGAAAGCAAGCGAAATTCATTCTGCCCCACACAGATAAGCGCATCGACTTCACGCTCCGGCATACAATGCCTCCCCGTCAGCCGATCGATAATTCCACCATAATTAAATTTGTGTCGCAACGGAGCAAGCATCTCAGCCATCTCCTGCTTCGGGACATCGGCAAAACCGCCGTGCAAACTCAAAATGCACGGAATCCTGCACTTGCGTGCCGCCGCAATCGCCATCTCGGCAATCCGACCGCCGGAATGGATATGAATAAGATCGTACTTGCCATTAAGCAACGCCCGGTAAAGCTTCGGAGCATACGGACTGCCGCCCTTTTTGTCCAACGCCATTTGATCGCGTCTGGACATCGGGAAATACGGGTAAAAATAACGGAATTTTCGGATCTTGACCCCGTCACGTACCTCTTCGCCGGGTTGGGAAAGTGCTGAAGTCGCAAGAATCTCGGACTCCACGCCGAGCGGACGCAACGCCAGCGTGCTGTTCCACACCACGTTTTCCGTCCCCCCCCACTCGTCGAAAGAGAAACGGCGAACCACCTGCGCAACTTTCAGCATAATTTTTTGCTCCTTCGATAATCAAGCGCCCCATGACGGTAAGCCAACTTTTGAACCAGTCGGCGCGGAAACGCCAAAAATATCTCACCATAACCCGCCGGATGCCCGGCAAGATATATCGCGTCACGCATAAAATCTTTTCCCGCACGGGCAACACTGCCGAACCAATTCGGCGAAATGTCAAATATCTCGGCATCCGCCTCACCCTCGCCTCTGAAACGCTTATTCAACTCGCGCAACGTGTAATTGTGAGAGTGTTCCACCCGCGCTTCCGGCACGTAACAAATCTTCCCTCCCCGCGCCACGGCACGCACCGCCCACTCCACGTCCTCGGAATAACGAATCGTCTCGGAAAACGGATAATGCGTCAACTCCTCGCGTCGCAACGCCGATGCGGCAAGCGAAAAAAAGAACCGCCACTTTGCCGCCGTCTTGCCGTCGCCGAACGCCCGCAAATGATCGTGTCTTACCAGATAAAGCGCATCGGGACGCGGCAACTGATTGGCGTAAGCGGCACAAACGCTTTTGCTCTTGCGCAAGGGCTCGGTCAATCGTTCCAAGTAGCTGTCATCCTGCGGAATAGCATCGGCGTTGTTAAACACCACGATTTCGCCCCGGCAATTCGCCACTGCCAGATTCAGCGTTCGCCCCGGCACATATTTACCCTCTGGGCGATCAACTTTTCGCACCAACGGAAATCTATCGATAATCTCCGGCGTTCGATCAGTCGAAGCATCGTCAACGCTGATAATCTCGAACGGAACCGAGCAACGCTGATTCGTCAGAATCTCAAGCGTACGATCTATGTACGCTTCATCATTATGTGACCGAACTACGACGCTGATGACCGTTTTCACGGCAATTGCCCCTACTTTTTGCAGTCCGCTTCAAAAGACGCCAACGCCGCATCGACCGAATCAAAAATTTCAAAAATGCGGTAGACCTTGGTGATGTCAAACACAATTCGCGGACGCGGCTGCAAACATGCCAGCTTCAACGCCCCCTCCTGCGCATTGACTTTTTGCAAAAGATAGACCAGCACCCCAAGACCACTGCTGTCGATATGGCTCATTGCACTTAGATCGAACAGCAGAAACTTGTTCTCGTTAAGCCAGCCCGAAACGGTGTCTTTGAATTCTTCCGAACAAGCCGCCACCAGACGACCGGAAACCGTAATTTTCAGCACATTGCCGATTTTGTCAAATTTCAATTCCATAAAGCTTTAACTCCTTTGTTAATGATGATAATATACGGCTTGATATATTTTATAATTCGACGACGTTCGCCTCTATTTGCGATACAATAATACGACATAACTAAATATACCACAGCTCCGGCGATACCGCCAATCAATAATAGCCTTAAATCAGATCCTTCCGAAAAATATTTTTGCGCCAGATACATAACTCCAAGCGCGGGAATTGCCGCCGCCGCAGGTCGCAACATCGTCTCCTTGCACATATCAAAAAGTCCAATCTTCGCATTTTTGCGCAAAAGCGGCAACACCAAAATAACAAAACAAACCACTTTTACGCTCAACGCACACCAAACTACCGCAACTGCGCCGAAATTGTGCGCCAAAAAAGCGATCGAACCAAGTACCATTAAAACGCTCTCTAAAATCATCAGCCACGAGAGAAAACGATGCATCTCAGCCATTAAAAAATATTTTTCGGGAATCGTGCGATAGACAACACCAAACCAGAGCGAAATCGTCATAACCCGGCAAATATCTGTAATTTCAGCACCCTCGATTTTAAATAAAAAACGGATTAACTCCGAGGCGTAAATCATTACCCCGGCACTCATGCCGGTAGCTAAAAAACTGTTCCAGCGCATCGAATTAATCAAAATGCTGCCGAGTTTGCGATACTTTTCACGGGAATGTAGCAAAGCGACGATCGGACCGACATTTTCCTGATACGGTCCGGTAAGCTGACTGACCAATGCCGGCAATCTGCCGCCGATCTGATAAGCCCCCGTCGCGGTCAATCCGCAAAAAATACTGACTAACAACGCCCCACTTCGCGCCCACGCCAACCGCGCCATAGAAGTAAGGTACACAAAACCGCTGAATTGGAACAAGTCGCGAAACAACTCCCGATCCGGGCGAATCCGCAGTTTAAAGCCCGGAATATACCGTTTGATGAAAAACAGCATTGAAAATTGGGTCACTGCCGTCAAAATCACCGTGAATAAAATCAGAGTTATCAACCCTCCCCCGCTCAAAAATATAATCAACACTCCGACAAGTTCAAAAAGTTTGGAGCTTATACTTATATAGTTGCGCAAGTACAATTTTTGAAGACCGACCAAAATTTCCTGAAACATCCCAAACGGAAACACCAACGCCGAGCCGACCCCAAAACAGAGAAAACATGTTCTAATATAGGCAAGCTCTTCGGGTGAAGCATCTTGCACATGCAATAAAAACGGCACAAAATAAGCCGCAATAACCGTTCCAAGCAGAATTATTATCGCCATGGCACCGTGAAAAGCAAAAATCGTCGAAACCGTCCGATTATAACGCCCTATGTCTTGCCGATAGAGTTCAGTTGAGGTACATTTTTGCGCCGCCACCCCAAACCCGAAGTCAAGCAAAAGCGAGTAACAAAAAAATGACCAAAGCAACACCCACAGCCCGTAATACTCCTGCCCGAGCGTCGCGATCAGCCAACGGGTTACTAAAATACCCTGCACCAGGCGAACCGCCATAGAGACGTAATTGGTCATAGTGTTATGCAAAATCGGAATCTTCACTTCATATCCCCCGACAACTCATCAATTCGGCTTTTCATTAAACGAAAATAGTCCGCTACCGCATTCACATCTTCCGGGATCGAAACATTTGAAAGCATCGCGGCATTTGAATCCTTGTCCGCCGGGTCAAAGCCGTGCATTCCGGCAAGCGGAGTCCCTCCCATATCGGACGGAATTATCTGAATTCCCGGATTCAACAAAAAAAACGCATCGCCAAAAAGCCGATCCTCGCGCCAAATATCAAATGAACGTTCCTCTTGCTCAGTCAACCAATGCCCGCAATTTGCAAACGGCAAAACCGCATCTTTGATTATCGCCTCCGACTCCGGCTTGAGAAAATGCACTCTAAGCATAGTCGAATCATAACAGGCGGCGTAATCGCGTCCAAATTTCAAGCCGGTTTGCTCCAGGGACTTACGCAAATCAACCGTGCCGGACAGCGGGGTCATACCGTGATCGGAAATCACAGTCAAACGAAAATCGCGGGCGTGAAGTTTACCTTCGGCTAACAACTCGCGAATTTTCGTCTCGTAAAACGCCAATTTTTCGCGCAAAATCTCCGGCTTACCCACGCAATCGTGTTCGAGCGAATCCAATGCAGCGGTATATAAAAACAAAAAATCGCACTTTTCTTCGCGAACCAACCGCAAACCCTCGGCAAGGTTCTCGCCTTCGCTCTTTCGCCAGTTTGAAATATGAAAAGACAAGCCGGATTTTTTTAGCACATCGTACAAATTCTCAAAAGGCGCGATCCCGTCAGCGGCAAAAAGATCGCGCTTTTCGCAATAATCCATCATCCCAATGCGGTCAAAAGGAACCCGGTAAAGCTGAAAGTAACCCGTATACCCGTAAAGCTTTTTCACCATGCGCGACAACACGTTACGCACTCTTCCCCGATTCCAGAGCGAACGTGGCAACATAATATAATGCAACAACTTAAAAAACTTAAACGGCGAATGTTTCGGCTCATAGCGAAATAAACTCAAGTGACCGTGTTCAGAAGGCGTTTTCCCGGAAAGAATCGTGGGTATCGCGCTGCAAGAGTAACCAAACTGCATCCTCATTTTTTTGCGTTCCGGCAACTCTTTTTCTAAAAAATGCTCCGCTTGAACCAACTCCCAACCGAGAGCGTCGATAAACAGAAATATTTCGATTTTATTTTTCATATTTTTCACTTTCTATGGCAACGGCGCATAGCCGGGCAATTTGGTAATATCTTGCGTCGGCAGGCGTTGCAAATCCTCTTTTGCCGGCATATACGCTTTGTCCAGCAACAGCCCGGTCGCCACGGCACAGGGTGCAATCGTCTCGTAAACCGTATATTCACTCGCCGCCACGCTGTACGCCTCGACATTCGCCCAACGCCGCCAGATCGGCCAATATTTTCGCAACAACTCGGCGTGGGTTTTCTCATCTATGGCTTTGCCTCCGGTCAGAGCGTGAGGCAAAAGCGAAATCTTGAACCCCTCAAAGCCTTGATCCGTTCGGGGGCGATTATACAATCCGTGAGCCAGCAAAATATCGTCATAGGCGATCCCATAGGTGTTGCGATATGGGGTGATCCCCGGCACGAATTCAGGAATACCATCCGCATATGAGGTTAAATCAAGAAACCTTACCGGGTAGACCGTACCGAGTCCGCTGGTCAGAGTCGTCCCGTTCGGATTCGCCCCGTTGTGGTAGTCGTTCGCCAAAAACGCCCCGGCCCGATACCGTTTCCAGCCGGTGTACTCCTCGGCGGCAAGCAGTGTCAACGCCCGGCGCAGCGGCAAATAATTTCCCCACGACATGTGTGAAACAAAACCTTTTTCAGGAGCGTACCACGGAATTCGATAAGCATAGACCTCAAGTTGTTTCATCATATCATCGGCGGTGCGTTTAAGCCCGTTGCGCTGTTGTTTGCGCAAATTATCCAATTCCTGCGTAAGCTTGTTGCGAAAAAGCTCCAGCTCGACCAAAAAGAACGGCGACCAGCTCCACGCTCGTTTGTCGATCGCCTGTTTTAACGCCGATTCCATCCCCGCCAACGGCTTAAGATATTTGGAGTCGTTGTACAAAAGCGAAAGATTGAAAGATGCCTTTAACAACATCTCCGGCGGCAACCCCTTAGGTTCGCGGTAATAGATTCTCGTGTCTTTTTTATCTATCCGATATTTGTACAACTTGCTGATTCGCGGAGTCGGCGCAGTTGCGAACTCCCAGGCACGTCTCGCCGACTCGCGATAGAGTTCCGACTCTTCTTTTGCCCCGTTTTTTTGTAACGCCAGAGATAGTATAGAGGCATAACAGGAGTATTCCAAAGAACTTGCATGGGTTGCCAGCGAAAGCGAATACGGTCGAACATCATTTGAGGGCAGATACTCCGAAACATGCGGATGATGGTCGGTCTCTATCCAGGTGCCGACTCCGCCGTCAGATTGTTGAGCGCGACGCAAATGTTCCAGCCCCCAACGCGCCTCGTCAAGAATATCCGCAATACCGTTGCCGCTCTCGGGGATATTCAGCTGACCATCGCTGAAATTATTCGGACGCAACAAATAAGCCGCCGAGAGATTGCCGACAATCGCCATATGAAACGGTCGGCGGTCGTGGTCGGCGGCATCATGCCAACCACCGGGCAGACTGATATGCTCTTTCCAATCATCGCGATTCAAGCGAATCAACTCAAAGTGGTTGACGTTTATACTCTTGCCGTTTTCGTCGAAAAATCCGTAATCGCGTTTTTCACCCTTCCCCGTGGCGGAATAGTGACTGTTCTCCGGCGGGAATGTGCCGCGCAACACGTCCAAGTGGCAAATCGGAACCGTCCAGTTCGTGTACGGTTTTGCCTTGGCTATACCGCAACGTTTGTGATAAAGTCCGCGCATATGCGTGTAAAACGCCCGCGCCACCGATTCCCCGGAAATGGGGAACTCCGCGCTTCTGCCGACCCCCGAAATTCGCAAAAAATATCGCCCTTCTTGTCTGAAGTCGGATAAATCCAGCTCAAGCGTCTCTTCGCCGGTAAACGGCGTGCCGTCGTTATTTTTCTCATCCGCCCTCCGGGGTGTGAGCTTGCCGACAAAAACCTTTTTCAGCGATTTCGCATCGCAAAGCTCAAAGGTTTTATCGATATACTTTTGCATGGGCATAGCCCCCAAACCGCCCAGCCACGCGCCGATATAGGCGTATTTTCGCGCCGCCTCGGATGCATATCCTAACTGATTGATTTTAAACAATTCAGACGGTATTTTATCAGGTTCATAACAATAAGAAATCACTTCGCCGGTCGGAAGAGAAATTTTATACTCCACGCCGGCTTGCAACGCCGAGGACAGACACAAAAAGAGATAATGCGCCACATCGGCGTTTTTTGAGAGTCTTTCCAACCCAAAATTATCCGTAAAACGCGCCTGCCCGGTCGGGTTAATCCAGTATCCGGCCTTGTCTAACGCGATAGCCGAGTCATTTGCACCTTTTATCGTGATCTTTTCAAATTCCTGAAGCTTATTTGACACCTGCGGTCGCCACGCGGCAATCAATCGGGCAGTGCCGAACTCAAAGCCGAAATCCCATTTCCACCCCGCTCCAACCGCGCTGTAAAGCTCCTTTAGCTTCGGCAAAAGTTCCGCTTTATAGTGGCTTCTTATGAAGTTAGAGTAATCTCCCGTCAACAATAAAGTGCGTTCGTCAAGATGCCCCACACGCCAAACTCCGTATGACGACTCCATCGCGCCGAGCGTGAGTGTGCCAAGCACAACTAAAAGTACCCAAAGATAATTTTTAGAGGTCGTTTTCACGCGTTGCCCCCTTTGGGGTTAAGTTTCGCGCATAATGTACGCAAGAAGATTAAACCCCAATGATAATAGACTCTCAAGCGGAATTTGAACGCCAATCCGGGGTAATTTTTGCTTTCGCCGCTACCGAGAAAGATTTCCAGACGGCGTTTTTCGAGCAACATCCAGCTCTTTTCCAACTTTACCGCGTATTGAGACGAAAAATAGCGCGAACAAAGTGAGCTGTCAAACCGCAAATAGTTATATAACGGTTTGTCCGATATGGCAATAATGTTGACCTGCAAAAGATATTCCAGCATAAAAAGCATGTCTTCAAGGATATTCAACTTTTCGGTAAAACGAATATGGGCTTTTTCAATCAAATCCCGCCGAAAGAGGCATATCGGGGAATAACCGTGATAGTCAGCTTGCGAAAGCAGAAGCTTTTCCCAAATCTCTTTTCGCACCTTATCTTGAGGAGCAATCACTTGCTCACCCACGCACGGGAACTCGTTCACGCTTTTTTCGCTACCGTTTTCTGAAATCATCTTTAACGCACAGCAACTCAAGTCGGCGTTTGTCGCAATAGCACGATCGTACATATAACGGTAAATCTTAGGCTCAACCGTGTCATCGGAGTCGCAAAAAGCAACCCACTCGCCTTGCGCCACATCAAGCCCCCGGTTGCGGGCAAAACTCACCCCCCGGTTCTCGCCCGAAAAAAACCTGATTTTATCGGGGTGTTTGGCACAATATTCCCGGCAAATCCCGGCGGAGTCATCGGTCGAACCATCATCGATTAAAATAAGTTCAAAATCCTGCACCTCTTGCGACAACAACGAGTCAAGGCAAATTCTCAAACGTTTTCCGGGGTTGTAAACCGGCACAATAATAGTTAGAAGCGGCATTTCTCGCCTCCGGACTCGTTGTAACTGAGCAAATTGTCACGCACCACCGGGGCGCGTCTATCCCGCGCTTCCTTGTATCGCTTAACTCGACACAACCACGGCAAAAGCACTCGGCAATGCAGTAGTGCATAGCGGAATATTTTCCCCGCCCTGTCGCTCGGAGCACCGGCATCTTCCCGACGCGCCTCGGACGCAAGCAGCTTTAATTTCTTTCGACGTTGTCCGAAAGTAAGACTCTTGTCGCAACAGATCATCTGAACTGCGTGATAGAACATTCTAAGCCAAAACCCCGAAGACAACTCCGGGTGTTTTTTTACCATCCCGCTGCGCAAAAAAAGGTCACGTTGCGCTTTAGCACGCAAAAACCAGTTTTTCTCGCGAAAAAAGTCGTTGCGACTAAAATAATGGGTCGCAACCAAGGAATTCGGGAAATACAAATAATCGTAAAGCACCTTGTCGGACACCGCGATTTTTTTGACTCCGAGCAAATATTCCAAGATAAAAATTTCGTCCTCTTTCATGCTGAGTTCTTCGATAAAACGCACCTTGTTTTGTTCAATCAAATCACGGTGGAAGAGGCAGATCATCAAATATCCGTTGTGAGTTTTCCGATTAAGCAAAAGCGGCAAAAAGAAGCGTTGCTCAATCGTGTCTCGGTCTTGCAAGACCTCTTCGCCCTGACAAGGCAGATCAGTTAAAATCTCCACGCCCTCCGGCAAAAAATGGCGAAGCGCGCAACAGCTCATATCCGCCCCGGTAGCGACGGCGCGATTATACAAATAACTGTACTGCTCCGAATCGGGAATGTCATCGGAGTCGCAAAAGGCGATCCATTCGCCCCGCGCCTGACTGATTCCCCAATTACGGGCAAAACTCACCCCCCGGTTCTCGCCCGAAAAAATCCGGATTTTATCGGGGTGCCTGGCACAATATTCACGGCAAATCTTTTCCGAATTATCGGTCGAGCCGTCGTTAATTAAAATCAGTTCAAAATCCCCGATACTTTGCGACAGCAACGCATCGAGACACGGGGTTAACCGTTCCGCAGTGTTGTATATCGGTACAATGACACTCAAAAGCGGCATAACTATTTCCTTTTAAGCTTTTTCAAAATCCATTTCGCCGAAGGCGTTACCACCCGATCGCGGAATCGCAAGATATATTCCGCCGGGACAAACCCCCATTTCGTCCGCGCCAAATACATCAGCGGAATAAACAACAATGAGGTTTTTCGCGCCGAACGCACCACATTGCAATAAGAGCGGAACTGCTCCGGCGTACCCAAACACGACAGCAATGCCTTGCGACAATCTTCGCGGGGCAACAAACTGTTGACCTTAGACGCGTATCTTCGCCGTAAAAACGGTGAATGCAAAAAGTTACGGCAAAAATACATCGCCAGCTTTTTTTTCAAAAACGGCGGATATTCACCCGCATTGAAAAAGTTGCAAGCCGCCTTGAAGTTCTCCGCCCGATCGTAAATGGTTTTAGGACTTGGCTTGTGAGTAACCGACTTGGGTTGATAGCGGTAGTTGTAATATAAAAATGGCGCAATTTCCACTTTATCGGCTTTGATAAAAACCCGATACCACCACTCGTCGTCCTGGTGCAACCGACCGGGTGCTTGAAATAAATTATTGTCCAATAAGAGTTTACGTCGATAAACATGCATCCATGTTCCGGTATTCAGACAATGTTCAAACCCCGATGCGTCTAAAAACTCCGCCCCGGTGGGGTAACTATCGCCGGGTTTACCGATCACATGCGTGCCGACACACTCCCATTTACCGTTAGGCGACAACTTAAAATTGTGACTGCCGCTAACTATAATAT
>JAISIP010000021.1 GCA_031261965.1 Victivallales bacterium
TAATTTGGAGGTGAGATTTTGCAAGTATCTGGCTAACATAGAGTTAACCAGATACGAGCAAGGTCGCACATACGAATACGAGATGCGATTTTTAGCCAAGCTTCCAGTTTTTAGAGGTAGCCTTCAATATTCCTTTGACGAGTATAGCTAATTAAAACTCCGGGGGCGAAATAAAGATAATTTCCTTGCCGGAAAATTTTTCCACGTATTCCACCGCATTGCCAAACAAATAAACTTGTCTGCCGGGGTAGTAAAACAAACCGGGATTTAACGGCAAAATGTATCCGTCATTGAGATACGGGATAACCGTTTTTAAGCTCCATTCCTCGCTGTAAAGCACCAGCGGGGTCGTTTTGCCCGACTTGACGATAAAGCCACCTTGCAACCGTGGAGTATCTGACGAGTAAAAGGCAAAAATAAGCCCGCACCCGATTAAAGCAATTCCTGCACTCAAGGCTAACTTTTTACGATTCGGTTTTCCACAAATCAGAATTCCGCCCAAAACCAAAAAGAGCAGCAAATTTGCCCAAGACAAAAGAAAATTCAGCAACGTAAGTTGCCCGTACTCTGCAAAATCAAAGAGCAGCGGCCAGTCAAAAACACTGCTGCTGCAAGCCGAAAGTGTCAATCCGGCAAAGGCACACCAAACAGCTCTTTTATGAACACCGTTCAGCAAGGCGTAGACAATCAGCGCAATCCATACCAAGGCGGCGATCACCCCAAACTCGGCAAGTAAAGTCAAATGCGAATTAACCAGCGTCCGGCATTCAATGCCGTCAAGGAGAAACGCCGAAACGATTTTCCCGGAGTTGCCCAGCCCCACCCCAAAAGGATTGGCAGCACAGAGCTTCAATCCGGCAAGCCAGATCGCCGGGCGGTTGGTTATCGCCTGATCGAGGATAAAACGCGACAACATACCGCAAATTCCCGCGACAGCGACCATGCCAAGAAAAATACCGAACGGCAATTTCCAGTTCTTCGGCTTGGCCAGTACAAAATAAGCCACGAACTCAAACCCCAAAATCAGCAGCCCGGTTCGTGAATAAGTCAATGCCAAAGGAACAACGAGAAGCAAAGACAAAATCCAACCTGCCCACGCGTGGCGTTTCCACCCCCACAAGAACGGCATAATCGCGCAAAACAATGCGGCGGCGTGGTTCGGATTGTAAAAACCAAACCCGTAACGCACCAGACCGTTGTAAGTAAACTCCATCATTTAAGGATACCCTTGAGGCTACCTCTAAAAACTGGCTTGAGGTAAAAAATCAGCATATTCGCAATTTGAAGGCGCGATTTTGTAAGTATCTGGCTAACCTGGAGTTAACCAGATACGAGCAAGGTTGCGCATACAAATGCGAGATGCGATTTTTAGACAAGTTTTCCAGTTTTTAGAGGTAGCCTTGAGCCACAACTCCCGGATTTTTGGGCTGTACAACGGATTGCGAAATTCAAGGTCGATATTCTTCTTGATTTGCATAGTGTCATCTTCGCCGTACTCCGCAACTTTCACGCCCAAAAGAATCGCGTCGAACCAGGCGCGGGCAAGTTCCAACGCCTCGGCATTGAGTTCATGTCCGCCCGAAAGAGGCTTCCAGAGCAACACTCCTCCCTGCTCCCGATAGCGATAGATAAAGTTTCGACTGATCTGGAAACGCTCGGTATCGTTTTGCCCGCATGTAATCAACACCGGGGCGGAAACTTGCTTGAGTGTTTCGGGGTAAACTCCGCAGGCGTGAACTCCCCAGGCTTCGACACGTTCCGGCATATAGTTGTAAAACAGCGCGGCACATTGCCCCCCGGCGGAGTAACCGTAAAAATAGAGTTTTTGCGGTTTAAGCCGATAACGGTTTTCAAGTTCGGCGACCGCTTTGAGCAAAAGTTTGCCTGACCATTGTTCGGGTTGCCAATAATCTTGGTCTTTGAACGAGGGGGAAAGCAAAAAAAGTCGGTGCTTGTCGGCGACGGGGTCAAATTGATAGCTTTTCAACGTTTGCCCGCCATGCCAGTTGCGTCCGCCGAACAACACTAAAATTTTGGAGTTTTCGTCGTAGTTTTGGGGAACTCTATAGGCGAAATTGATATTTTCGATGCTCATATCTCCGGCGAACGCCCACAGAGGGAAAAAACATAAAAACAGTCGCAGACGCATCTTCATTATTCCGGCTTGCCCCAGGCATTGGCAATGGTCTGATTGGGAAGTGTTACCCGGTCTTCGGGCAACACGTTTTGCGCTTTGGCGGAATCCGCCGGATAATAGACATGCTCCTGATCGTCTCCGATAAAAACTGTCACTTCTGTTGCCGCTTTTTTGTCTGAGTCGCGTCCGCCTAAATCTTCGATGTGCAGCCGGTGATGAAACTCCAAAAAAGCGCGGGCGAGCTTCAATGAATCGGGGGGAACATCGTGGGGATGATTCGGAAATGATTTCCAGATGATTTCCACCCCTTTTTTGCGGCTTGCCTCGACAAAATTCCGGCTGATGATATATCGGGATTTGTCGGCGTCGCCGCAAGTGACCAGCCCGGGGACGTCACGCATATTGGTGTTCGGCTCGTGAAATACGCCGCAAGCGTGGCTTACCCACGCCCGTGCCATATCCGGTCGCCATGCCGGAAAAAGATTCGACGCCTGGCTTCCGGCGGAGTAGCCGTAATAAAGCAGTTTGGACGTGCAGACATTGTACTTTTTCTTCAACGCCGCCAAGGCTTGAAGCAGTGCTTTGCCGGACCACTCCCGTGGCTGCCAGTATTCGTCGTTTTTCAAGCCGGGCGAGAGGATAAAAATGTCATTGGAGTCACACCACGCACCCCAGCCCATGCGACCGGCGGCGTCGCCTTTTCCGTCGGTATTGCGACCGCCGAAAATCACCAAAACGCGATAACTTTCGCGGCGATTCTCGTCATAATTCTTGGGTACGCGATAATGGAATTGCGCTTTTTTGTTCTCGGTGGCGCGGGTTTTAACGATTATGGCTTCGGACGCAACGGCGCAATATCCGCCGAGAAAGAACATCATGCAACCCACTACTGTCCGATAAAAATTTTCGGAATTGATTGTTAAAATCGGGACTTGTTCTATATTAGTAATGCATAAAACACTAATATTGAACAGAAAGTCCCGAACTATGCATTACAATAG
>JAISIP010000038.1 GCA_031261965.1 Victivallales bacterium
TCTCCTCCTAAATGTTGTTTAAAGAAACTGTCTCTAAAAGTACTGTAATCCCCATTCTTGAAGAATGCAAGCCCGTTTTAAGAAAAATTCAATATTTTTTTGACGGGTAAATTATAGAGGAATTCTTTTCGCGCTTTTCGCGGTTGTTATACAGGAAACGGGCGACCGCAATGGTCGCCCCTACATCGCCCACTACCCACTACCCACTGCCCACTAATCACTACCCGCTAATCACTACCCACTTAAAAATTCCGCATTTATCTGTCCGTCGTACGGACCATTTCATATTTTTGTAGGGTATCTCTAAAAACTATCTTGAGATAAAAATCGACATATTCGCAATTTGGAGGTGCGACTTTTAGCCAAGTTTCCGTTTTTTAGAGGTAGCCTGTACCCTTTTAAGGTAAAAAAGCCCCGAAGAGGATTTCTCTTCGGGGCTTAGCGTTACGGAAACTAATCGGCTTACTTTAAGCGATCCGAATCCAACAGGAACTGGCGATACCCAAAGGTATTGCTTTCTCCCGCCTTTTGCAGTTTGCCCTCGATCGCTTTGACGTCATCGGCAATCGCCGAGTCAAGCGCATCGCCGGGACGAACCGGCACGACTTCCGCCACCACCAACAGCTGCGATTTTTTGGTCGATTCGCTTTCGGTAGAGAAAAGCCATCCGAGAATCGGCAGATCCTTGAGAATCGGGATACCGCCGGAGACACTGACCACGTCGCGTTTTTCCAATCCGCCGATGACCAGTTTGGTGCCTTCGTTGGAGATCATGAAACTCGACTCGACATTCGCACTTTCTTGAATGCGGGCTTCGCCGCTGGACTTATAGCCGATAAGCGAGCTGTTTGAGACGCTCACGTCAAGAATGGTCGCCTTGTCGGTGATCGACGGCGTGATGCTCATTCTGAAACCGAAATCTCCCGACGCAGTCGTTTTGACTTTGTTGCCCTTTAAAGCCACAACATCGTTGGAGGTGTACTCTATCAAACTCGGGTTGTCCGGGTCTCCGGTAAGATCGTAGACTTCAGCCGACGCAGCGTTGAACTTAGTTCCCACGCTTTTGCCGTCAACAGTAAACACACCGCCTTCAAGCGTCATGGTGTACTTCTCGGCACCGACCCCGGAGGGAGCCGCCATTTTCAAAACGGTCAAAGTCACCGTGCCTGCCGCAGAAATGGAGATCTGCTTGCCGGCGGTGGTAAAAGCCGTCAGGTCAAAGTCCGTACCCGGAGTTGAATCCGGCACATAGACATAGCTCTCGGTGAACACAGCCGCCTCAGCCGGTTCGACGGTTGCGAGAAATACGGAGTTCAAACGGTCGATTTCGGCGGTCGTGCGATTGCGAACCACAAGTTCGCAGCTGTGCATGATTTTCGCCTTGCCTTTGCTGGTCAAAAAGTCGATGTACTTGGTGTTCCACTTCGGGTTGAAGTTGAAGTACTTCGTATCAGACCAGCCGGTGCCTTTGACCAGATTCGACCCGTCGGGGGCGTAGTTTTGCATAAAACGCGCACCGCCGCTCAAGAGATCGACTCCTTCGTTGTTTTTCCACGCCTGGAAATCAAGTCCGAGCTTGGTGTCGTTTTCGGCGTAAATCTCATAAACAGTGATCTTCGCCTTGACTTCAGGATAGGGGCGATCGTACTCCTTTAGCACCGTATCGATGTTCTTCCGCGAAAATTGCGAGGTTTTGAACACCATCAAGTTGAGAGCCGGGTCGCAGGCGATTTTGTCTGTACCGGCGATGTTTTCGATCACGTCGCCGGAGACATTCGCGCCGGATGCCCGAACCATGAGTGCCAACTCTTCCGCCGGGCGGAATTTCGGACTGTAGACATAGGTCGGTTTGCCGCCCGAAGAAATGACCTTGGGCTTATCGAGCGTTTCGACGATCGAATCAATGCCCTGACCGTTCTCGGAATCCGCAAAACGGTAATCTTCGGCGGAGACCATGACAATCCCGGTGCCGTCGTTGTACTTGATCGCCTGAATCCCCGAGTCGGAGGCTTCAACCCGGCGGGTCTGTACGATTTCGCGCAAATATTTGCGGATTTCATACGGATCGGCGTGCTTGAGCACGTAGGTTTTGGTCACGACAAACGGGTCGGCGTTGTCGCGGATAAAGTGCAACACCTCGGTGTCGGGCTTAACCTCAAGGTTGAGTTTGGCGTTGATGCGGGTATCCAGATAAGGAGCCGTGGCATCGCCCGCATAGAGCGTTCCGGAAACAGCCAGCAGAGCGGCCGCAAAGGTTATATTGTTTTTCATGTTGTAATTGATCCTGCTTGTCTAAAGTTACTTTTTGGCGAGTTCGTCAAATTCGGTCATCAACCCGGACTTCACATCTTCGTTGATGCTCACCGGAATGGCGCGGGCGGTCACGAAATAATGGGTTGTCTCCATATTGCTCGTGGTCGTACCGAAGATGTACTTCAGAATCGGCAGTTCGCAGAGGAACGGGATACCGATAGTCTGTTCCACTTTGTTGGTGTTCTTCCAGCTGGCGAGCAGACGCTCATTCTTCAGATCAAGCGAGGTCGAAGCCGTGGTGAAAGAGTGATCCACAATTTCGGCACCCAAATTGTTGCGTTCAACCACATTCGATCCGGCGATCGCGTAGTCAAAACAGACTGCGCCGTCTTTGCCGCCGGTGATGACCGCGCCGGAGATAACCGCGTCAAGCGCGGCACTGCCGCCGACATCGACGCTGCTGATGTGATCCTCATCCTTCATGATGTTCTGGTACTCAGGGGAGAAAGAGACTTTGAACTCTTTGCCCGGAGCATTGGAGATCGTGACGCTCGCCGTGCTGTTGATCGTCGCTTTGCCGTTCTGCTGAAGCAGACGGATGAAGCTCAAATCGAAAGCCGGAGCGGTGTACATCCCGCCAAAGCCGTAAGAGAAGTTGCCGAAGAGGTCAACCCCGGTTTGAGTCATCTGATTGATTAAAGTCTCAGCCACTCTCATATTGAGTGCGTCGAACCCGGCTTCAAAGAGATTCAATCCCGGACCGTTCTTCCACGCCAAATAGTCGATACCCACATCGGTAAGATCGCTGTCGCGTACTTCATAAATCTTCAACTCGATACGAGCCTGCGGAATCTCCTTGTCAAGCCAGGAAAGTTTCTCCTTGATGCTCGCAACACGCGCCGGACTATCCTTAAAGTAGAACATATTGGTCTTGGAATCCAGCCGCACTCTCGAATCCAGCGGACCGCTGTCCACGCCGATATCGACGATCACGTTGCGCATATCCTTTGCGGCGCGGAATTGCGGCTGATAAGTGCCGTACGCAATGCCGGTGCCGGAGATAATGCTGCTGTAGTCGTTCATTTTACCGGGACGATCGAGAATGGCGACCATGTCATCGATGTAGGGCATCATGTCCTGCGCGGTGGAGACGATCAACAGCTCGCGGCTGTTGGCTTTGTCTTTCATGCATGTGACCGTAGAAGCGGTTGTGAAGCGAATCACCGCGCTTTTGACGAACGGTGCCAAATCGGCGGCGTTCGTGTTTTTCAGCTCGTAGACTTTGCTGACGATGTTGAGCTGCGCGTCGTCCTGCATAAAGGTGATCTTTTGCACCTTTTCGCCGGCCGTTTCGACCTGAGTCGGACTCAACGGCTGAACCGCGGTGCTCGCCGGCTCGGCTGCAAACGCGGATGCCGCGCTTCCGACCGCGATCAAAGCGGCCAGACTTTTGCAAATAAATGGGTTCATACTTCAATTCTCCTATTGTTTATTTAGGGTTCGTTAGGGTTATTTTTCAAAAAAGAGCGTCAAATCGAAAACCGATAATCTTGGTTTTGCCATCGAGATTGGCTTTAGTTACATAAAACAATCGTTCGATGCCGATTTTCCCTGATTTTGAATTCTTTTCAAGCGTGATTTTCCACACTTCCGTGCGATACAATCCGCCGCGGTCAAGCGTGTCGAGCAACGTCCAGCGTGCGATGGACTCCTGACGTTCCTCCAAATCCGAACGGATTTTTCGGAATGCGTTTTCTGTAACGCTCTCTTTTAATTCCTTGGAAAAATCGCGGGAAAATTTCGCATAGTCCCCGGTTTGCAACGCGATCATCATGGCATCACCCAACCGAATTTCGGTTTGTTGAACCGAACTGTCGTCGTTGTCGGTCGCCGGAGCAATGCTACTGCACCCGACAAATCCGAGTGATAACGTCAATAGCAACGCTGCTTGCATCAATTTTCGCATAATATCTCCTTCTGGGTAAAAAAATTGGGTCAATGTGTAGTTTTTTATGATTATATGAATTACAAGTCCCTTTCGATTTTTCTGTATCAAACTATAATCACTACCATTTTGGTAATGTTAGCGGCACATACAATAAATGTTGTCTTGAAAATGTCAAGCCATAAATTATAAAAAACAAAAAGAAAAATATTACTTATTCAAAGATACCGCAAGATCGATCAATTGCAAATCACTAAATCGAATCCTTGCAAAGTTCTAACACAATATTAAAACTATACGCGATAAGCTTGCGTTTCGCTGATTCGCCACCGCGCAGTGTCTTGAGTAAGACACCGCGCGGTGCCGGGTTGGATTACTGGTTGCTGAAGAATTGGAATCCGGGATATGCTTCCATACCGTGTTCTCCGAGGTCGAGTCCGCGCAACTCCTCGTCTTTGCTGACGCGCAACCCGATGGTCTTCTTAATGACGTAGAAGATTATAAACGCCGCCGGGAACGCGACCACACCGACAGTGACCACGCCGATTAACTGGGTAAGGAAACTGTATTCGCACTCCGGGAAGGCGAAGATACCCACTGCGAGCGTTCCCCAAATACCGTTGACCAAATGCACCGAGAGTGCACCGACCGGGTCGTCAAGTTGCAATTTGTCGAACATCAACACCGACGGGACAACGATGATTCCACCGATCAAACCGATGATGACCGCCGAAAGCGGGCTGACGCAATCCGCACCGGCAGTGATCGCCACCAAGCCGGCCAGGCAGCCGTTGAGCGTCATCGAAAGATCCGGCTTGCGGAGCATAAACATACTGCAAAACATCGCGCCGATTACGCCGGCGGAGGCACCGAGCATGGTAGTGCAAAGCACAAACGAAATCTTGGTCGGTTCGGCAGAAAGAATCGAGCCGCCGTTGAACCCGAACCAGCCGAGCCACAAACAGAACACACCGATAGTCGCCAAAGGCATATTGTGACCCATAATCGGAATGGCGTGACCATTGACATATTTGCCGATCCGCGGTCCGAGCAGAATCACGCCCGCAAGCGCACCCCAGCCGCCGACGCTATGCACAAAGGTCGAACCGGCGAAGTCGTGAAAATTCATATCTGCCAACCAGCCGCCACCCCATCCCCACGAACCGAGTACCGGGTAGACGAACATGACATAAAAAATCGTAAAAACCAAAAATCCCTTGAGATCCACGCGTTCGGCGACAGCTCCTGAGACGATGGTCGCAGCGGTCGCGGCGAACATACCCTGAAAGAAGAAATCGCTCCAGTACGTGAAGTGACCGTTGTACGCCATCGCGTCGGCGATGGACGCGTCGGGATTCGATCCGATGCCGAACCCGGCGAAACCGAGCAGTTTGCCGATTTCCCACGCGTCGCCGGGATACATAAGCGAGAACCCCATAATCGCGTAAGTGACAAATCCGATCGCCGGAACCATGGTGTTTTTGAACAAAATGTTCGTACAGTTCTTGGCGCGGCAAAGTCCCGACTCCACGGTTGCAAAACCGAGGTGCATAAGGAATACCAGCATACCGCCGATAAGCACCCACAAGTTGTCAACATAAAAGATAGCCTGCGCGGCGGTCTCTACCGGTGCGGCGGCAGCGACGACCTCTTCTGCCGGCAACGCAGCAAAGCCAAGCAGCGCAAGAAAGGTAAAAAATGCTTTAAATTTGTGTATCATAATGTGTTTTTCTCCGTATATTTTCCGCTTAAGTTTACCCGATCGCTTCCGGACCGTGTTCCCCGGTGCGGATACGGATGCAGTCGGCCATCGGCAGGACGAAAATTTTACCGTCTCCGATGCGTCCGGTTCTGGCTCCGGCGATGATTGCTTCAATGGTTGTTTCCACATAATCGTCGTTCACGCCGATCGCGAGCCGCACTTTTTTGAGCAGATTCACTTCGGCGATTGCGCCACGATAAGTTTCGACATACCCTTTTTGCTGACCGCAACCGAGTGCGTTGCTTACCGACATTTTGAAAACGCTGCGCTTGTAAAGCTCCTGCTTTACCGCATTCAGCCTTTCCGGTTTGATGTAGGCGATGATCAATTTCATTACAAAACCTCCTTTTGTTTTCGGGTTTATTCAAATATTCTAAAGGATAAGCAAAAGGCGTGCCAACTTCTTTTTTTCCTGTCCGTTCCGCGTTAAATACGGTAAAAAAGAGGTTTTTTCTTAAAGCTTTTTACAATTTCGTAAAAGACAGAGATGAATGAAGTAAAAAATGTAAAGCACTGTTGACAAAACCGCATTGGTAAGTTATGTTTAGAGGGTATCTCTAAAGAAGAAAGATCAAACTTGAGTGAAATAATGGCAGAAACGCTTGGAATTTACACCCGATACGGGCGGCTCGGTGCGTCAAGCCGTCTGCGCTACTTTAATTATCGCGACGCATTTGAGTCGGCGGGGTTCGCGCCTGTGTTCAAGCCGTTTTTTTCTGATGCATATCTGAGGCGACTCTATGCCGGCAAGGGTAAATCGCGTCTCTTGGGCGCGGCCGCGTTATTGCGCCGTCTTGGCGCGGCGACACATTTGCCGGATAAATTGCTTATCGAGTACGAACTTTTGCCGGAGCTATCGTACGAGATTGAATCGCGTTTTTTGCGCAATCGCCATTATGTGCTTAACTTCGACGATGATGTCTGGCTTAAATACGGGAATCGAAAAAAACTATCGGATAAGTTCAATCAATTGATTTCCCGCGCTTCCGGGGTGATTTGCGCCAATGATATGCTCTTGGAGCGGGTGCAAAAACTCCATAGCAATGCGATTAAGATTCCGACGGCGATAAATCTGGACTCTTACCCGACAAAGGTAGCGAAATTCCCGACTTTTACGATCGCGTGGATCGGAACTCCCGTAACCTACCGCTACCTTGAACTCCACGCCGACGCGCTTAGAGCAATGTCGAACGCAGTGGATTTTGAGTTGCTGATCATCGCGACATCAAAGTTGGCAAAAAGTGCGATTCCGGGGGTGCGTATGCGATTTGCGGATTGGTCGGAGTCGCAAGAAGGCGAGCTTTTAGCGCGTTGTCATGTCGGGATTATGCCGTTGCCGACCAACGATGCGTTTGCCGCCGGTAAGTCCGCATTTAAATTGATTCAGTATCTCGCCGCCGGTTTGCCGGCGATCGCCAGCCCGGTCGGGGAAAATCTTCGGGTGTTGCGTCCCGGTGAAACCGGGTTTTTCGCCGAAACTGCACAAGCGTGGGCTGATTGCCTGATTCGCTTGTACAACGACAATACGCGGGAGCAATTTTCGGTTGCTGCGCGGAGTTTGGCATACGAATATTCCACACAAAAATACGCTACAATTTACGCGCAATTCCTAAAAAACTCGCTGTAGGCGATTCCTAAAAACTCACTAACATATCATAACCTACAGCCCGTTTTGCCCAAAGTTAAGTTGTCCGACTTGAGGGGGGGGAACCGCATTTCACAGTTATTTCCCGTGGGCAGAAATGTTTCGCGGTTATTATACAAGAAGCGGGGCGACCATTGGTCGCCCCTATATCGCCGGTCGAAGTCAGTTCCAGTTTTTCAGTTTGGAACTACCTGAAATTCGGATTCCCGACGTGTCTATTTCGCCGCGATACTTAAGCGATGATCCGCCCGAGAGATCTCCCTCAAGTTTGTCAGTTACTTCGATTTTCAGCTTGGAACCGCCGGAAACCGCGATTTCAGCCGCCCCGACATGTATCACTTCGCCTTTTGACGCGCCGGAAAGTCGCGCCGAAAGCGTACCGACATTTCCGCGCAACTTGGCGTTGCTACGGTCGGAAATCTCAATTTCAGCGGTGTTAAAGTCTCCGCCGCATTCCGCCCGACCTCCCCCGGTCAGTTTCAAAATCAGCTCGCCAAGTTTTGCCCCCGGCATTTCAAACTCTCCGCCGTCGGTGATTTTACAAACAAATTTTTCGCACTCGACCGCATCAAACCAGACCCGGCTTTTGCCGATCGATTTGAATTGAGCAGGCACGCCGGTCGTAGTGATCTCAAGCGTCATGGCTTCCACCGGCGTTTTTTTGCCGGTATAGCGAATCAAAAGCCCGTGCCGGCTCTCTTCGACTTTGACAAAACGCGAAAACTTCGGCTCAATTCCGAGTCGACAGCTATTTTTGGAGGCATGGCACTGCACATGAAGTTGCCAAGCTCCGGCGATGGACAAATATTCCAGTTTAGAAAAAGGATATTCGCGAACATTGGGATCGGCGGCGATATCCTCTTCGACTTTTTCCATCAAACTCTGGAAATCTTCCTTCACCGATGGTGTTGCATCTTCGTCTTCCTGCTTCTGTGGTTGCGCCGCCAAAGCGGCAATTGTCTCTTCTTTTTGACGTTTGGCAAACAAAAGCAATAGTAAAACAAACAAAATAACAATGCTGCATAGAAGCAATGGATTGAGCCAAATCTCGTTGCAACTCATAATAAACCTCCCCTAAAAACGATTTAAACCCACTATAACATAGCACCTGAATAAAATTTTTCGCCCCTTTTTTGCAAAAAAATGATTTTTTTTACGGAATTAGCTCATAAGGATACCTCTAAAAACTGGAAATTTGGCTGCAAATTGCAGCTCATATTCGTATGCGCACTGCTTGCGCGTGTCTGGTTAACTTCATGTTAGCCAGACAGTTGCAAAATCGCACCTCGAAATCACAAATCTGCTAATTTTCAACGCGACCCAGTTTTTAGAGATACCCATAAGGCAAAAAAAGCATCGATCTGTTCATTTGAAATTTTTATTTTGGGAGTATCGCCCGATACTTCACCCAAACTGCCACCGCAAGCCGCCAGCAACTCAAAATAGGCGATCCGCCAGCGTAACAGCGCATCGGTCTGTTGATTTTTCATTTCAGTGACGGTTGCTGTCTTATAGTTTTCCCACGCCGCCTCCAACTCGCGGTATGATAACTCCACTTCGTAAATGATTCCGGCGGCGGAGCCAAGTGCAGAAAGCACGCTAAAATCGCATTCGGGAGAATTCAACTGGGCGACTTTGATTTTTCGGGGCAACCGATAAAGTTCTTCCGCCAATTTCGGTATCGCGGCGGGGTCGTCGGCATAAAGTCGATTGATTTTTTTCGGAAATTCGGGGGGGATTAGCAACCCGAAAGTTTCGCTGCGTTGTTGTACCGAGCGTTGTTGCAATACGCCGAGTGCCTCTTCGCATCTTTGCGGCATGGGTAAACTGGAAAAGTCAAACAACAGCAATTGGGTGTTATCCAGATTGGTCGCAATTCTTAACTCCAAAAGCAAATCGTTTTTAATTTGCACAAGTTTCGGGTCTTCAGCCCCGGCAGAGTCACGAATCTTTTGTTGTACGGCAGCGAGCTTTGCCCAGGTTTCCGCACCAGACAGCTCCAGCAACTGCTTCACGCGCATACGACGTACACTGGTCAAATCCACCCCTGAATTCACCGATAAAATATAATTGTAGGCAATCGCCCCGTCCAGCAAAAATAGACTATTCTTTACAGATGGAGGCGACGGGGAGCGGTACTCATCTCTGAGGGCGCCAAGTCTAAGCAGCATACTGTTGTTGACATGTTCATCGGCGATCAGGCGCAATGACTCCACCGTTTCGGAATCCAACTGCTCCTGTAGCGAATAATCCAACGCCTTACGCAAATCCAACACCGGCGAGGTCACCACTTCGGAGTTATCGCAATGAATAGACCGCACCGCACACCCGCCGACGGCGTATAGAAGGCAACTTGCCGCGATACAATAAATGTTGCGATGCAAGCTCATTTTTTCGAGTCGGTGTATCTTATCAGATCCGGTTGCACTTCTTCGGTGGAGATCGACACCGTCACGCTCTCTTGGTTTAATTCACCGTCAAAATGAACCTCGATAATCTTTTTCGGTGTAGTCCAGCGAACCGTCGCCTCACCAAAAAAGTCGTCACTATAAACTATCTCCAACTGCGGCTCTTGCCTCTGCACAACATTCACCTCTTGCGCCGTGAGTACCTTACCGGGTCTTATCAATAATCGGCGGGCGATTTCGATCAAATGCCGTTCCTCTTTTACCGTGAGTACCTTGTAACTGACGTTGTTCACTGTTATCGTCGGGGCGCAACCCCAGCAAATACAGCAAAAGCCTGCGACAATAATAGTTTTCATATTCATTTTCTTTTTTCCTCATTTACGTATGCCATATTCAACAGTGTGTTTTGAACAGTTTTCACATACAAATTGCCCAAATGTCCACCACGGTCAAACCAGGTCAGACGCTCTCCGAATGTGCGGTCAAGAAACTCTCGATCATCGTCGGAAAGCAAAAAATCGTCGTAATTGTGCAATAAGCGAATGTTGGAATTATTTGCCAACGCATCTGCAAACATTCGCAAATTCGATGCCCGGTAAATTTCATCGGCACTCAACGGCGCAAGATCAATTGCCACAATTTTTTCGGCATAATCCTGAAAGTTGATTCGATCGATTTCGCGATAAAGTTCGTTGCGTCGTCCCCAACTATACCGCTCTTTCAGCGCGGGAATGCCACGCTGGCGATGTGCAGAAAACAACACCCCGCGCATCGACATCTTAAAGTACAACGCCGCCACATAATCCGCCTCCTCCTGAGTAAGCGGAACCGTGTAGTCAAAAGGTGTCTCATTCAACGCGTCAGAATCGTAAACCGGGTAAGTTTGCTGCATTTTTATCATCGCTTTGCCGCCGATTGAAATCATCTCTTTGATCGCCTTTGCCGCATCCCAATCTTTGCTTGCGCCGGTCAGCTTATCGGCGACTTTCAGCGCGTAATGCAGATCGACCGGGGGGTTGATCGCCACAAAACGGTCAATGCCAAGCGGATTGCCCGAACGCTCTTCCATTTCTGCGATTTTCAGCGTGTGCATAGCTCCAAACGAGTAACCCATAAGCGTCAAATCGGTACGCTCCGGCGCATAAAGTCCGTTTTTCTCAAGGTCTTCAAGCACAAGCTCGATCGCCCGCTGCATATTCGCGCCGTCTTGCGGCAAAAACCCCGGCAACCGCCCGCCGGACGCCAGATAAAACTGCCAGGTAAACGTGCTGTCCAGTGCCGCGACCGCCCAGCCGTGGCGATGGAACAACTCCGCCAAAGCGACCATCGTCCCGCCGAAATAGTTCCCGCCGATACCGGGCAACAGAATCAACAATTTCTCCGGGTCGGGATTTTCGGGGTCAGTGTCGTTTGCGGTGATGTCGTTTTTCTTAGATGCTTTCCAGAAACCGTACTCCATATCCGGCAACCCGTCGGAAAACGACACTTCGCGTTCATCGCACTTTTTCACAAAATCCCGATTGAACACCGATAATCTGAAAAACCACGGATCATCGTTGTTTTGAGGTTGAAACATCGCTACGCGCAAAGTGTCAAGCACCGGGCTTTGGGGTCGATAACCCGGAATCGTCCGCCATAAAGATGCAACTTTCTGAGGTTTGATTGGAGGCGGCGCATCGGGCGGCAATTGGGGAGTTGCTCCCGCTTTACGCGCCTGCGCCATCTGATTTTGCGCGTTGTAAAAAAACATATTGAGCATAAGTTGCCGCCGCAAAAGCGACATTTCGTTGTAGGTTTTATACTTGTCCGCGCTGCCCTCGACGACCTGCTTGTAAGCGCGGTGAGCCACCACCATTCGATTCAGAGCCGTGGCGTACCCGGCGTAGGGAATATAAGTTTTGATGTCAAACGCCATATCGAAAATACTCGCAATCATATCGCGGACATTCAGTGCCGACATAAACGGCAAAGTAAGCATACAGCCCGGACCGATCCCCCACGCCGCAAAAGTCTGCCCGAAATCCGAGTTGGTGGAATAAATCTCAAACCATTCCCCCGCCGGATCGAACAATCCGGCAATGCCGATGGTCGTGTTGATGAGAAATCGGCACAATTCGTCCCATGAGCCTTTGAATTCAGCGCGAAACAGGCAACTGAACGCCCTGGTCGGGAACTCCAGATTCACGCAAAGATTGTGAAATTTTTCGATCACCGGGCGGGGCAAAATCGAGGTATAAAGCCGCCCCAGCGGGTCAACTACGTAATTCATCCCGAAATCCGTCACCGCAAACATCGAGCGATTGAACCCCTCCAGCGGGTCGCCGCCAGCGGTCACATATGATAGTTCGCTCGGAGTCCACGGTGCTCCGGCAGAACCGGGTGAAGTGGACGCACACCCGAATAAAATAAACAGCGTCAGTGCTAAGACTAACAGGCGCATCAAACGCGATTTCATCGCCTCTTCATCCTTTTTCAGTCGTATTTTACGGGCTAATATAGCGCGACTTAATCAAAAATACAATTATCAATAGTTCTGTGAGCATAAAAAAAGCACCGTTTTAGCAACGGTGCTTTTATGGATGTTTTGAGGCTACCTCTAAAAACTGGAAGTTTGGCTAAAAATTGCAGCTCACAATTGTATGTGCGGTTTTGCGCATAGCTGGTTAACTATATGTTAGCCAGCTACTTGCAAAAATCGCTCCTCCAAGTTGCGAATCTGTCGATTTTTAACTCAAACCAGTTTTTAGAGATACCCTTGAGATTACTTGAGAATCCCGTTGATTCCAAGCCAGGCTTGAATCATCGGAGCAAACTTAATGATCACCGGGGCAAAAACAATGCAGACCATGCTCATAAGCTTGATCAGAATATTCAATGCCGGTCCGCTGGTGTCTTTGCACGGGTCGCCGACCGTATCGCCGATGACCGCCGCGCCGTGGGTCGGATTTTTGCTGCCGTCGGGCAACTTTTTACCGCCAAAAGCTCCGTTTTCAATGTACTTTTTGGCGTTGTCCCACGCACCGCCGGCATTGTTCAGCATCGTCGCAAGAACGAACCCGGTGGCAAGACCTCCCGCCAGCAATCCCATAACCCCCGGAATTCCGAGAATCAGCCCGGTTATCACCGGAATTGCGATCGCAAGCAAAGCAGGCAACACCATTTCGCGCTGCGCTCCGGCGGTGGAAATCTCTACGCACTTGGCATAATCCGGGGTGTCTTTGCCCTCCATAATTCCGGGCTTGTCCTTAAATTGGCGACGCACCTCCTCGACCATCGACCCGGCGGCACGCCCGACCGCTTTCATAGTCATCGCGCAAAAGAGAAACGCCACCATTCCGCCGATAAAAAGTCCGCCGAGCAACAACGGATTCATAATCGTCAGTTGATACTGGTCAACAAAATTCAGCAGTGTCATCTTGCTCGCCTCGGCGACGTTGATTCCCGCGCCAAGACCGGAATCAAATTTGCCGATCCAAATCTTCGCTTCCTCGATAAAGCTCGCCAACAACGCCAGCGCGGTAAGTGCCGCCGAACCGATCGCAAATCCCTTGCCGGTCGCGGCGGTGGTGTTGCCCAGCGAATCAAGCGCATCGGTACGTTGACGAACTTCCGGCGGGAGTCCCGCCATTTCGGCGTTGCCTCCGGCATTATCCGCAATCGGTCCGTAGGCGTCGGTCGCCAAGGTAATACCCAAAGTAGAAAGCATACCGACCGCCGCAAAACCAACCCCGTACAGCCCCTGGGCGAACGCCCCCGGGACATCAGCGAAGCCTCCGGCAAAACCGAACGCGCAAAGAATCCCCAAAACAATCGTAACTACCGGCAATCCGGCTGAATACATCCCGGTCGCCAAACCATCGATAATCGTGGTTGCCGGTCCCATTTGCGCCTGAAATGCAATGCCGCGGGTCGGCTTGTATTCCGCACTGGTGTAGTACTCGGTAGCCTGACCGATAATCACACCCGCGACAAGCCCGGAAACCACCGCGCCGAAAACACCCCAGCTGATAAAGCCCAAAAAGATCAAAAACATCAGAGAAATCAGGACGAAAATCGAACTGCCCAAAGTTCCGGTGAGCAAACTGCGCAACAGTTGCTTTTGGCTCGCTCCCTCTTTACAGCGAACCAGCCCGATCCCGACGATCGAGAAAAGTACGCCAAACCCGGCGACAATCATCGGAGAAATCACCAATTTGGTCGCCTGCTCCGGCTCAAAACTTCCACTCTGAGCCGCCACCGCCGCGCCAAGTGCCGCCGTAGCTAAAATCGAGCCGCAATAGGATTCATAAAGGTCGGCACCCATGCCGGCGACATCGCCGACGTTGTCACCGACATTGTCCGCGATAGTGGCGGGATTGCGAGGATCGTCTTCGGGAATACCGGCTTCGACTTTACCGACTAAGTCCGCACCGACATCGGCCGCTTTGGTGTAAATTCCGCCACCGACACGGGCGAACAACGCCTGCGTAGACGCTCCCATGCCGAACGTTAACATAGTAGTGGTAATATGAACTAATTTTTCGGCATCGGTACAACCTTTCGCGACGATTTCCATGCCGAGGAACGAAAGCCCTTCGACCATATGCGTCGGAGTGTAGACCGCCTTGTCGAGAATAAAGAACCAAAGGCAAATATCAATAAGACCGAAACCGACCACGACCATACCCATAACCGCGCCGGAACGGAACGCAACTTGCAAACCGCGATTCAACCCTTCACTCGCGGCTTGAGCGGTGCGGTTAGAGGCGCGGGTTGCGGTTTTCATCCCGATATAACCGCAAAGCCCAGAGAAAAATCCGCCGGTCAAAAACGCCACCGGCACAAATGGATTCTGAATATGGAAGAGAGCCAAAAGCCCAAAAATGATGAACAAAGCCAAAAAAACCAATCCGACCACCCGGTATTGCCGCCAGAGATAAGCCATCGCACCCTCGCGGACATACCCCGCAATCTCTTTCATGCGCTCGGTACCTTCGTTGGCGGCAAACATTTTTCGATAAAAAATCGTCGCCATTAAGATTGCCAGGATCGCCGCAATGGGAGCCGACCACCAGAGCGTGGGCATACCATACAGCATCGGAGTCGACCACTCGCCGACCGACGGCATCTCCCCGACTGCAAAAGCCGGCAGCGTTCCCATCGCGGAAAGCAGACACACGAGAGAGAGTTTTTTCACTTAAATCACCTCTTATTTAATAATTTGTTAGGTGTCTTGCGGTAATAAAACACACTCATTCTTCTGCAATCAAGGCAAAAAAATTTTGGAGTTACTTTCGTTTCCCGCAAAATCACAACCGTTTTAAGATAGTTTCACTTTTTTTAAATTGCAAGTTCCGCGGAATGGTGATACATTAATTTATTGTATTTTTTTTGAGTTAATACAGGGAAACAGTCTTAAAATGAGCGATGAAAACCAAAATAACTTCTCCGAGCCGGAGATGAACAGCTTAATGCAGCAACGTATGATCAAAGTCGAGGAACTCCGCCAAGCCGGAATCGATCCGTTCGGACACGCCTTTGCCGATACCCAAATGATCAGCGTCGTCCGCGAAAACGCCACCCCGACCGCCGAGGGTGAAGTCGGCGAAAATGTCACTGTTGCGGGTCGCCTTATGGCAAAACGCGGCATGGGCAAGTCGATTTTCGCCGATATAAAAGACAGCTCGGGGCGAATTCAGCTTTTCGTCGGCAAAAGCGAAATCGGCGACGATGAATTCGCCATGTTCAAAAAGTTGGACATCGGCGATATTATCGGGATTTCCGGTCCGACGTTCATCACCCGCATGGGTGAGCTGACGATCAGAGTAAAGCAATGCACTTTGCTGTCTAAATCGTTGCGGCCGTTGCCGGAAAAGTTCCACGGACTACAGGATGTCGAACAACGTTACCGTCAACGCTATCTCGACCTTATCACCAACGAGGAGAGCTTCAGGGTGTTGCAACTTCGCAGCCGAATCCTCGCCGAAATCCGCAATTTTATGAACGAACGCGGTTTTATGGAGGTCGAAACCCCGATGCTCCAACCCCTCGCCGGCGGCGCGGCGGCGAATCCGTTCAAAACCTATTACGAAGCGTTATCCAGCGAAATGTATATGCGCATCGCGCCGGAACTCTACTTGAAACGACTCCTGGTCGGCGGGTTTGAAAAAGTTTATGAGCTAAACCGCAACTTCCGCAACGAAGGCATGGATCGCCGCCATAACCCGGAATTCACCATGATGGAAGTCTATCAGGCCTACGGCGACTGCCGCACCATGATGGAGTTGATCGAATCTCTGGTGACCACCGTGGCAATCAAAACCGTCGGAACGCTGAAAATCGACCACGGCAACGGCAAAATCATCGATCTGACGCTCCCGTGGCGACGCGCCACTTACAACGAGCTTTGCGAAGAAAAAGGCGGCAAGGACTGGTTCTCGATCACGCCGGCGGAACGAATCGAACGCGGTCGAAAAATGGGGCTGGATATTCCCGAAGGGATGTCCGACCTTGATGTGACCAACGAGCTTTACGAAAAAATGGTCGAACCGACCCTGATTCAGCCGACTTTTGTCTGCCGGTTGCCGGTCGAACTCCTGCCGTTGGCAAAGGGTTGCCCGGACGATCCGGCTTACGTCGATGTTTTTGAGCTGGGAATTAACGGAGTCGAAGTCGCCCCGGCATACAGCGAGCTGAACGACCCGATTTTGCAACGCAAACGATTTATGGAGCAGTTTGAAAAGAGCAAACAACCCGGCGACAAAGTTGAAGACAAAGTTGACGAAGAATTTTTGACCGCCCTCGAATACGGTATGCCCCCGGCAGGCGGCATGGGAATCGGAATCGATCGACTGGTGATGATCCTTACCGGGGCGGAGACGATCCGCGATGTCTTGCTCTTTCCGCAAATGCGGCTCAAACGGCAACAGTAGGTCTTGGTTATGAAAATTCTGTTCTTTTCGGATGTTCACGGTTCGCCGGAGAGTGTGGAGCAACTTATGCGTCGAATCGCGTATCATGCTCCGGATCACTTGGCGTTGCTCGGCGACGTGCTTTATCACGGACCGCGTAACCCGTTACGCCCGGATTACGCGCCGATTCAAGTTGTTGAGCGGCTAAACACGCTGAAAGGACAGATCAGTGCCGTGCGGGGCAATTGCGACAGCGAAGTCGATCAGGCGTTGCTGGATTTTCCGATTATGTCGGACTACGCGACGCTTTTAAGTGACAATCGCCGTTTTTTTCTCACTCACGGTCATCTTTGGAATCCGGGCAATCTGCCGCCGTTGGAGTCCGGCTCGGTGCTGGCGTCCGGGCATACCCATATCCCGCAAATTGAACGGCTTAGCAGCGGAATTGTCGCATTCAACCCCGGCTCGACTTCATTGCCCAAAGGCGGTTTTGCGCCGAGTTACGGCTGGTACGAAAACGGGGTTTTGCAGGTTCTTGATTTGACGACCGGTAAAGAACTTTTCGGCATGGCATTATGAGTAAACCCTCGATCCGTTTTGCGACTATCGGCACGAATTTCGTGACGACCTGGCTGCTTGACACCGCCGCGCAAGGTTCGGACTTGCAATATGCGGCGACCTACTCCCGAAGTGCGGCAAGAGCGCGTGAATTTGCCGCGAAATACAAAGTTGAATCAATATACACCGATTTAAACGCCTTGGCGTGTGACCCCAATATCGATGCGGTTTATATCGCCAGCCCGAACAGCCTGCACTTTGAACAAGCCGCGCTGATGCTTTCGCATGGCAAACACGTACTTTGTGAAAAGACCATCACCGTAAATCGGTCAGAATTAGCCGAGCTTTTGAATATCGCGGCAAGCACACAAACTGTTTTGCTTGAAGCGATGCGCTCAAGTTTCGACCCGGGAATGCAACTGATCGCCCAAAATCTGCCCAAGCTTGGAACAATTCGGCGCGTGAGCTTTCAGTTTTGCCAATATTCGTCGCGGTACGATAAGTTCAAAGCCGGAATCGTCGAAAACGCCTTCAATCCCGATTTCGCCGGCGGGGCGTTGATGGATTTGGGGGTTTACTGTGTCCACCCGATGGTGCAACTTTTCGGCAAGCCGGACAAGATTTTCGCCGACGCGCTGTTTCTCAAAAACCGGGTTGATGGCGCAGGGACTATCCTCGGTTCATGGCAATGCGGAATGCAAGCCGAGCTGCTCTACTCAAAAATCACCAACAGCCGAGTCCCGAGCCAGATTCAAGGGGAATCGGGCTGTATGGTCATAAAAGAGATCGCCAACCCGTATGACGTTGTGATCTATTACAATGACGGGAGAACCGAAAGTGTGGTCTCCCGCCCCTATGAATCCAACAATATGATTTACGAGATTCGGGAATGGTGTCGTCTGATTCACGAAAAAGCGTGGGATCACCCGCTCAATTCCCGCTCCTTGCAAGCACTCGAAATCATGGACGAAGCGCGAAAACAACTCGGAATCAGCTTTGGCAACTAAGAGCTTATCAACTAATAATGGAAATGTTATGAAGAAGCACCGGAAACCAGTCGCGCAGTTGAAAAAAATCAGAGATATTGGAAGAAATATCTACGATTTTTTTCGACAAGTGAATGGCTAATCGGGGCAAGTCAGAGCGTTTTCGTTTATTAGTTGATAAGCTCTAAAGGGCATCTCTAAAAACTGGCTTGAGATAAAAATCGGCATATTCGCGTTTTGGAGATGCGATTTTTAGCCACGTTTCCAGTTTTTAGAGATAGCCTAAAGTTCCAGAATTTTTTGCAGCCCGCCTTTGATTTCGGGCGGCGCGTCGTTCAAGTCAACCCCGTAGGTTTGAATAATCAGTTCTTCTAACACATATAAATACAAACTGTCGCTTACGGCTATATTTTGCAACGATTCGGCATGTTGCGCTGTCATACGCAAAAAAGCACCCCAAAAATCCCAGTTGCGATTTTGCAGCAACCTTTCCCGTGCATGACGCAACAACCACATTGTCACAAAAACGGTCTTTTGCGGTGCGATTTCAAAAGCCTTCTGCAAATGAATAAACCAATTC
>JAISIP010000082.1 GCA_031261965.1 Victivallales bacterium
TCATACTGATTTTTTTATCGGACAGCAGTGACTAAGTTCCCCAAATCAAACGACAAAGGAGATGAAAAAATGAAAAGAAGTTTCACGCTGATCGAATTGTTGGTTGTTATCGCTATAATTGCAATTCTCGCTTCCATGCTGTTGCCGGCTTTGAACAGAGCACGCGCTTCGGCACACAGAACCAAATGCATCAACGGTCTGAAGCATACCGGCACATCGATGAACATGTATGCCGACGACAACAAAGATTACATTCCACCTGTGAACGGCAAGGTGATTATCCCGTCCGGCTCGGCGAAAGACGGCAGTTGGGCTACCTTCCTCTACAACACCGGCTACGGTTCAGCCACCGGCGCAAATGTTTTTGACTACAAAGCTTACACAAACTTTTTGTGTCCTGCATATGAGCGGAAAGGCGATTCCGATGTAGGACAAATTCCGTTTGAAGTGTACGGACTCAACATTTGGCTCGCGGGCGACACGCTGGTCGGCGGTCAATGGCAGTCAACCACCCGTTTGAAGGCCTCGAAAAAAGAGCCCACATCCACCGGCTTTTTGGTTCAAAACCGTCCTTCCTCCACTATTTTGGTGGGTGACAGCGTAAGAATTTCAACCCAAAAGCAAAGCGCCTATCTCGATTACGGCGGTCAGGGTGCCATGCATATGCGCCATATGAATACCGCCAACGCCACCATGCTCGACGGCAGCGTCTCCACTATGAGCCCAAATCAATTGCGGGCAGATCACAACGGAAAAAGATACGCCGATGACAACCTTCAGATATGGGATCTGTAAAAAATGACTTTGACTAAGAAAGTATGTTGCCTCCTGTTGCTGGGGCTTGGTACGGTGCTTTCCGCCGAGTCCTTCCCGCTGAACCGGGTTATGCGGTTCAATGAAGCCGGGCGGATTGAAGTTTATAACCGCCTCGGCGGAATAGACGGACAGTTTGAGGCAAACCGTTTTGCCGCCCTGGATGACCGGGTCTTGATTGATTTTATGGATACCTCGTACGATCCGCAAAGCGTTATCAAACAGGATAAATCCACGCCGCAACTCAGAACTTACACCGCCAAACTCCATAAACCGGCAATGACCGTCGATTGCGGAGTTCAAGTAAGCGATGTTACCGCTGACGGCGTAAAATTCACCGCCAAAGTCGGCGCGGAGAATTTGGATAAGGCATCGGAATTGTTCTTCTCTTTGCGTATCAACCGCCCGATGCTGGGTCGCAACATCCGTTTTCAGATTAAAAAGGACAATACGCGCTATTTCCATTTGCTCGAAATGCCAATATCGCAAGATGGCGGCTGGGTATGGAGCAACCCGGCAAAGCAGACAGTTGAGCAAATTGATATACCCATGTATTTCGGCACTTTGCGTCTGAGCGGATTTTCCTCCCCTGTCATGGTATGCAAATACGGCGACGCGACCTGCAATGTCCGTATTTATCTGCCTACCGGGGTAAAAGCCGTCAATGCGTCGATCAACGCGAAGTTTATACCCTATAGCTCAACGCCTCTGAATCTTCGCAGTGCTGCCAATATGGGGTTTGCCGACCCGACTCCGGACGACAATCAAGGCGGCTGGACCGATCAGGGACCGGAAAATGACTTCGCTGTCATGCCGATAGGTAAACAACTGTTCGCCAATGTCAACTTCGATGTGATCAATCCCGACAGCAATCACGGCAAATCGGTTTTGGCTTTCCGCAACGCGGCTCGCCCCGGATTTTTAAAAGAAGCCGTTATCCCTGGTTATGAGAAGAGGGGTTCATGGCTTTATCTGCTGCATGCCGCCGCATGGTGCAATCTCAAAGATGTCGGCACGGTGGAAGTAGCGTATGTGGACGGGACGAAACAGAAGTTTGAGGTAAAAGATCGGCGCGATGTCGGTAACTGGTGGGAACCGCGTGGCGCGTCCAATGCGGCGGTGGTTTTTCGCAAACAAAACGCCAGCGCCATGATCGGACTGTATATGAGCCGATTCCCGCTCGAGCGAAAAAATATCAAAACTGTCCGCTTAGTCAGCTCCGAAGAATCGGTCTGGCTGGTAGTCGCCGTGTCGGTGGTTGATGAAGTCAATCTACCCTTTCCCTCGATCGACGATGTACAGGAACGTGAGTATACATTAAATAAAGACGCTTATCGCGAATTCGTCTTCGACAAAGGAGTTATCCCCGGCAGTGGTTTGGATTTCTCGTGGTTGCTGGACGCTCCGGCAGGCAAATACGGTCGCCCGATGATCAACGGCGAACACTTTACCTTTGCCGACCGCCCGGACAAGCCGGTGCGGTTTCTGGGGGCGAATCTTTGCGAAGAGATGAATATGCTGGATCATGCCGACAGCGATCGATTGGCGGATTGGATTGCAAGTTGCGGATATAATGCGGTGAGATTTCATCATTTCGATTTTTATCTGGTCAAACCCGATTCTACCAACGCCGCCATCGACCCGGTGCAATTGGATCGGATGCATTATCTTTTCGCCGCGCTGAAAAAACGCGGGATTTATATCACGCTGGATCTTTATACGGCGCGTAAAACCGGATTCGCCGGCAAATACAAATCCATGTTTGAGGTAAAAACCAAAATGATGTTCGACCCGGCCATGCGCAAAAATCTGCTCGATTTCGCCGGGAATTTGCTTCTGCCGATCAACCCGTACACCAATTTGCCGATGCATTCCGACCCGGCGCTGATTTCGTTTGGACTGATTAACGAAAACCCGATGCAAACGCATCACGAAGAGTACAAATATCCGAACCGCGACGCGGTGCAAAACGCCAACATGAAAAAAACTTATCAGGCGTGGTGTAAAAAAAATAACCTGCCGATTGCAGAGCGTCCGAGTTCATCGGAGTGGTTGCGTTTTTTGCTTGATCATCAGATCGCAGTCTATGACGAAATCAAAAGCGGACTTGCAAAAATGGGGATAAATGTGGCTAATTCCGATTTCTCCTGCTCTGCTCCGTTCGCGGGGGCGATTCCGCGCAATTCCTATGATTACGTGGACAATCACACCTACTTTGACCACCCGACTTTCCCCGGCGAAATGTTCAAATTTCCCTATTCCAACCACAATCGCAGCGATATTGCCATGGGATTTCCCGTACCGCTGATGTCGGCATCCACCCGGATTTTCGGCAAACCGTTTATGATCACCGAGTATAACTTCTGCGTTCCCAACGACAAACGCTCCGAGGGTGGACCTATTTTCGGTGCGCTGGCCGCCATGCAAGACTGGAGTGGAATTTTTCTATTTGATTTCGGCACATACTCACGTTCGTGGCAAGTCAAGCCGCTGGCGAACGGTGGGCATTTGGGGTCGTTCAGTGCCATGAACGATCCGATTCAACAGCTCTCCGAGCGAATCACCGCACTGTTCTATCTGCGCGGTGACGTGTCTGCGCTGAATACCTGCAAAACTTTCACTGTTACCCCGGATGTGTGGAAAAATCCCGGAGCTGCCGATTTTGCCCTCTGGAACAAGCGACAAAACGCCGATGTACCGGAAAATTTCACCAAATTAGGACTAAAATACCGCATCGGCATGACCGTGGCGGACACTGTTCCGACCGGCAACTACTCGATCGAAGAGCTGCAAAAAGGAAATACGCTGCTTGATCTCTCCAAAGAGGTTGTCTCGGAAAACGGGCAATTGACTGCAAATACCGTCAAAGGCACTCTGAAAATTGTCACTTCCCGCAGTGAATCGTTGGTGATTCCTCAAGGTCTCGACCTCACGGGCAAAAGCTTGTCGGTCAAAGACAATACGGTTTTCGCCACTGTTTTTGCAGGTGGTCTGGATAGCAATGAGCTTATCGACAGCAAACGAATACTGATTTTGCACCTGACCGATATAAAGGCAAGCGGACAAAAACTTACCCGCCTCGGCGACAGCATCCAAATGTATAACTACGGCAAATTTTCGCCCTATTTGTTGTTAAAAGGCAGTGCTAAGATTGAATTGACGAACAAGGCTCAAGGCAAAGCGAAATTGCGTGCGTTGGACGTGAATGGCAAGATACTCGGCGATGTGGAGTTCACCGAATCAAACGGCAAGATCAGTTTTACTGCGGATACCGGCAAATACGGCGCTATGGCGTATGAACTGATCCGGGAATAAAGGCAAATAAGATTTCATATGCATTGGATTGATTGGTTTATTTTACTGATTCCATTATTGACCGTATTGGGTTTGTCGGTTTATTCCGGCAAATATGTCCGCAGTGTGGTGGACTTCCTCGCGGCGGGTCGCGTGGCGGGGCGTTACACTCTCGCGGTCGGCGATATGGCGTCGGGGTTGGGAGTCATCACTTTAGTGGCACTTTGCGAAGCTAAGTTTCAATCAGGGTATGGCATCGCGTTTTGGGGTAATGTGGCAGTGCCTGTGGGTATAGTGCTTTCGCTGACCGGGTTTTGCGTCTACCGCTGGCGCGAAACCAAGGCGTTGTCGTTCGGTCAATTCCTTGAAATCCGCTACAGCCGCTCGTTTCGCGTGTTCGCCGCGTCCATACGGGTTATCGCCGAAACCATAACCAACGCCATCGGACCGGCGATCGCGGTGAATTTCTTCCTCTATTTTCTCAATATTCCGCATGCGGTGACGATTTTCGGGTTAAATATACCCTGTTTCGCCATTGTGTTGACGCTGCTTATCGTAATTGCGATGGTTTGCATCTGGCCGGGCGGGCGGGTTTCGCTACTGATCACCGACACCTTTCAGGGGATACTTTGTTACCCGGTGTTCGTGGTACTCGTTGGATACATTTTGGTGAATTTTTCGTGGAGCAGCGATATTGCGCCGGTGATGATGGATCGGGTGGAGGGAGAGAGTTTCATAAACCCTTACGATCTTGACAAACTTCGCGATTTTAATATTTTCGCCATTGTCGTCTATATTTTCGGAATGTTCTTGAACCGTGCCGCCTGGTTCGGCAACGACACCACCAACTCGGGTCGCACTCCGCACGAACAAAAGATGGCGGGGGTGTTGGGGGCGTGGCGCAGCGGCTTAAGTACGGTGATGCTCACGGTGATTGCGCTTATGGTCATAACTATTATGAACAACGGCAAGTATGCCGACGAGGCGAAAGAAATTCGCGATACGCTTACCGAGAAGGTGGCGTTTGAGGCGATTCCCAACCCGATTGAACGCGAAAAAATCGTGGCGGAGGTCAAAGCACTGCCACCGCAACGGCATATACCCGACGGCAAGAACCCGCTCTCGATCACCGACAACCTCGAAACTCCGATTTTTGAGACTGTTCAAAAAACGGTAGGCGAAAGCGGGGAGGGACGTTTTACTTCGCAAAGATTCCGCACGATGTATCAGCAAATGATGATGACTATTACAATGCGCAAGACCCTCCCGGTGGGGATTGCCGGGGCGTTCGCGCTTCTGATGATTATGCTGATGATTTCAACCGATGATTCGCGCATATTCAACTCGTCAAGCACAATTTTGCAGGACGTGATTATGCCGTTAAAAAAGAAGCCGTTCACCCCCAAAGGGCATTTGCTGGCGTTGCGCTTAAGCGCGCTCGGAGTTGCGGTTATCTTTTGGTTCTTCAGTCTGTTGTTTGTGCAGCTTGACTACATTAATATGTTCATCACCATTATGTGTGCAATCTGGCTGGGAGGAGCCGGAGCGGTGACGCTCGGCGGGCTTTACACCAAATTCGGCAACACCGTCGGCGCATACAGTGCGATCATCGCCGGGGCGACGGTTTCAGTGGGAGGGATGTTTATGCAACGTTATTGGGCGAAAACTATCTACCCGATGTTGTGTGAACAAGGCTGGGATAAAGCGGTCGGGAATTTTCTTGCGGCGGTGTCCGACCCGTTCAATCCGTACATCGTTTGGACGATGAACCCCGAGAAGTTTCCGATCAACTCCAATGAAATCTATTTTATCGCGATGCTTTGCGGTATCGCCGGTTATATTATCGGCTCGCTGGTCACTTACAAAGAGCCTTTCAACCTCGAACGCATGCTGCATCGCGGCGTTTACAGTATCGACGGGGTGAAAAAGATCAGCTCAAAATGGACGCTTAAGAACACCTTCGGCAAGCTTATCGGCATCACGCCGGAATATACCCGAGGCGATCGGATCATCGCCTGGTCGGTATTCTTATATTCGATCGTATACGGTTTTTTCATCATTTTTGTGGCGGTGGCGATTTGGAACGCCATATCCCCCTGGCCGGAGGAGTATTGGAGTTATTATTTCTACATCAACACGCTCTTAATTCCGTCCATTGCGGGTATTGTCACGACCGTATGGTTCTTTTGGGGTGGGGTACGCGATACGATCCGGCTTTTCCGCGATCTGGAAAAACGCACCGTCAACGTGCTGGACGACGGTCGGGTGGAAGGGCATGTCTCGCTCGCCGACCAGGCTGAAATCGATCACATTGACGAGGAAGCCGAAGTAGCCGAAGAAAGAGACGTGAAGCAGTAAGACCGCTTGAAAAGTCAGCTAAAACCTGCTATTTTAGCTAAGAATCCTAAAGTTTTTTACAATAGAGTATCTCTAAAAACTGGAAACTTGGCTAAAAATTGCGAATCTGCCAATTTTGTAACTCAAGTTAGTTTTTAGAGATACCCAATAGAAAGACCGCCGTCATGTTATTCAATGCGTCCAAATTTTTTACCGGGTGCAACTACTGGGCAAGTCACGCCGGAACCTATATGTGGCGAAACTGGAACGCCGAAATCGTAGAAAACGATTTACAAATTTTAAGCCGTTACCACTTGCACATTTTGCGGATTTTTCCGCTTTGGTCCGATTTTCAACCACTGACTATGCACTACGGTTACGCTGGAGCAAAAACCGAAATGCGCTTCAAGGAAGAGCCGTTGCCGGACACCGAACCTGGTCGCGCCGGATTGGACGAAACCATGCTCAAACGCTTCGGCGAATTTCTCGATATTGCCGAACGGAACAACTTCAAGCTGATCGTCGGGCTGGTGACCGGGTGGATGTCCGGCAGACTGTACGCGCCGGAGGCATTCGCCAATTTGAACGTGATTACCGATGCCGCAGTGGTAAAGTGGCAAGTAAAAATGGTTCGCTATATAGTCAAACATTTCCGTCATCACCCCGCCATCATCGCTTGGGATCTGGGCAATGAATGCAACTGTTTAGCACCTGTGGCAAGTTCGGAAGAGGCCTACAGCTGGTCGGCTCAAATCGCCAACGCGATACACGCCGAGGATCAAACCCGACCGGTAGTTTCCGGGATGCACAGCCTCGCGTGCTACAGCGACTCGGGAAATCCCTGGTTGATCGAGGATCAAGGCGAGACGACGGATATTTTATGCACCCACCCCTACCCGGCTTTCAATCCGCTGGCAAATATGGAGCGAGTTAATACTTTTAAAAATGCTTTCCATGCGGTGGCGGAAACCCGGCTGTATGAAAACATCGGGCGAAAACCGGCATTTATCGAAGAAGCCGGAACTCTCGGTCCGTGTATGACTTCCGACGCTATATCCGGAGCATATCTGAACAATATGTTGTGGAACGCCTACGCACACGATTGTCATGGCCTATTATGGTGGTGTGCCAATGAACAAACCGAACTGCCCCAAACCCCTTATGATTGGGTCGCGCTTGAGCGGGAACTCGGTTTGCTGAATTCTCAGCAGCAACCCAAACCGGTGCTGTCGGCGATGAAGCGTTTTGCGGAAATCATCGCTCCGCTGGAACTGCCTTTGCACCGTATCGATGCCGTGGTGTTGCCGACCCGCAACCAAGATGCCTGGGCGTCGTCATACGGCGCATTCCTGCTGGCAAAACAAGCGGGATTCGACATTGAATTCGCCCTCGCCGGTCACAAACTTGCGGATCGTTCGCTGTACATCATGCCCTCGATAACGGGGGCGACTCCCATTTACAAACGCGATTACGATGCGATTCTGCAAAAAGTGTCCGCCGGAGCCACATTATTTGTCAGTAGCGACACGGGGATAATGGAACCCATGAACCGGATTTTCGGCGTCGAGTTGCAATATCGGGAAATGGCAAATGACGATGTCCGTTTCGAACTGGACGGTACCGTCTTTTCGTTACGCCCGAAGACCCGGCTACATTACCGTGCCGCCGGATGCGAAGTGTTGATTTCCGATCAGAACGGCGAATTAGTCCTAAGTTCCATGCAATACGGCAAAGGCAAACTGATACTCTGTACACTGCCGATTGAGACCCTTATGGTCAATACATTGCGTGCTTTTATGCCGGAATCACCCGCGATATATTCAATCTACCGCAAAGTCGCAAAGCTCGCCGGGATCAACCGTTTTGCAACCCGCAACAACGCTCAAGTGACCTTGACCGAACACGTCCAAGGCGATAAGTTAATTTTAATTGCCGTAAATAACAGCCCGGAATCGCAAACCGTGTCATTGGCAGTAAATGAATCATGGCATTACGCCGGAACATCGTACGGGGATGAGAGCTTGAACGGTGTTATTACCATTCCCGCAAACGACGCGACGGTATTAAACTTCAAACGATAGCCTCCTGCTTCCAGGAATAAAGAGTATCTCTAAAATTGTAACCAAAAAAACGCACTTCCATAAAAAGAAGTGCGTTTTTCCAATCGAATGACTCGTTCTCGGCGATATTTAACGTTTCGAGAACTGGAACCGACGACGCGCCCCCGGCTGACCGGGTTTCTTGCGTTCTTTGACGCGGGCATCGCGGGTTAACATCCCGGCGGCTTTCAGCACCGGTTTGATCTCTTCGTTCAGCTTGAGCAAAGCGCGAGCCACACCGTGGCGCAACGCGCCGGCCTGACCGCTCATACCGCCACCGTCGAGATTCGCCCGAATATCAACTTTGCCCTCGGCTGCGGCGAGCTTCAACACCTGGTTGACGTATCCGCAAAGGGCTTCACTCGGGAAATACTCCGACATCGGCATACCGTTGACTTCGATCTTGCCGGTACCCGGCTGGAGTCGAACGCGTGCGATCGCGCATTTGCGACGACCGGTAGCGAGAATTTCTGCATTTTTAATAGCCATAGCGTTGCTCCGTTACTTCACTGTAATTTTCTTCGGGTTCTGCGCGGTGTGCGGGTGCTCCGCTCCGGCATAGACCTTGAGTTTGCTGAACTGGGCGCGGCCCAAACGACCATGCGGCATCATGCCCCAAACCGCGTCTTTAATGAAGCGTTCGGGGTTGCGTTCGCGCAATTCCTTGGCAGTGCGTTCTTTGTAACCGCTGCGATAGCCGGTATAATCGACATACACTTTTTCTTCGCCTTTGCGACCGGTAAATACCGATTTTTCGGCGTTGATCACAATCACAAACGCACCCGTATCGATGTGAGGGGTATATGTCGGCTTGTCTTTGCCGCGCAACGCATTGGCGATGCGGACAGCAAGACGACCGACCGGAGCTTCCGACGCGTCGAAAAGGATATGCTCCCGCTCGATTTCGCCGGTTTTTGCCAGATAAGTTTTCATAACTTAGATTCGTCCAAATTTATTCGGTTTTCGTACGTTGCTACGCTTATCGCCAAAGAAACTTCGCACATCTCAGGGCGATAGACGCATATCGCGTTATTTCGCGCTGTTTCTCTACTGCCGGGCTTTTGATGATCGGGTTTCACCCGGCTTCGATACTCCGCGAATTTAAGGTAACTCTAAAAATTGGCAGATTCGCAATTTTCAGCCAAGCTTCCAGTTTTTAGAGATAACCTCGATTAAAATAGCATTATTTTCAACAATTTCCAGTCCCCATGCTAAATTTTACTGTTTTTTTGTGCCGCTTGGTCTAAAATCGGATGGAGAACGACCCAAATGTTTTTTAAAAAGCGTCCACATATCACTACTGTCCGATAAAAATTTTCGGAATTGATTGTTAAAATCGGGACTTGTTCTATATTAGTAATGCATAAAACACTAATATTGAACAGAAAGTCCCGAACTATGCATTACAAT
>JAISIP010000111.1 GCA_031261965.1 Victivallales bacterium
CGCCTCAGTTTGGCTCTTGGACATATCAATGCCGTGAGCAATACACGGAGCATACGCCAGAATAATCGACGGACCGTCGTGTGCCTCTGCCTCGCGAATCGCGGTCAACGCCTGCTGACGGTTCGCACCCATCGAAATCGACGCGACATAAACGTTACCGTAGCTCATGCACATAAAGCCGAGATTCTTCTTGGTCAACCGCTTACCGCCGTTGGCAAAGAGTGCTACCGCACCGATCGGAGTGGATTTTGATGCCTGACCGCCAGTGTTCGAGTAAACTTCGGTGTCAAGCACGAGAATGTTCACATTGCGGTTTTGCGCCACAACATGGTCAAGTCCGCCGAAACCGATGTCATACGCCCAGCCGTCACCGCCGAGAATCCAAACCGATTTATCGACAAAGTAATCCTTGAGTTCGAGCATCTTGACATAAAGTTCCTTTTGCTCGCCGGTGGATTTTTCAACCGCAACTTTCAAGAGTTCGCCAAGTTTCTTCTGATTGGCCATCGCTTCGGGAGCGACGCTCTTCCAGTTCGCCACGGCGTATTCAAGCGCGTTTTTCATATCGTCGCAGCAGACACCCAACTTCTGGATTTTCGTAATGCAATCCATCAATTGACTGCGGTTGGTATCGACCGCAAGGCGCATACCGAAACCGTACTCGGCGTTGTCTTCAAACAACGAGTTCGCCCACGCCGGACCACGACCCTGTTTGTCGGTGCAATACGGCAACGACGGGAATGAACCGCCGTAAATCGACGAGCAACCTGTGGCGTTCGCCACAATCATGCGGTCGCCGAAGAGCTGGCTGACCAACTTCACATACGGAGTTTCGCCGCAACCGGCGCAAGCACCGCTGAACTCAAAGTACGGAGTGAGGAACTGCGAACCTTTGACCGTCTTGGCATCGGTTCCGCCCATGACGTTGTCCGGCAACGAGAGGAAGAATTCAAAATTCTCATCCTGACCCTCGGCACGTTCCTGCGGGGTGTGATTCAAATGAATCGCCTTCTCTTTGACCGGGCAGGTTTCAACGCAAACTCCGCAACCGGTGCAGTCTTCGACAAACACCTGCAAGCGATACTTGAGTCCGAGTTCTTTTTTGACCGGCGGCTTGGCATCGACCGTACCGAAACTTTTCGGCGCTTTCGCCAAATCGGCTGGTTCGATCAGCTTGGAGCGGATTGCGGCGTGCGGACATGCCATCACGCACTGATTGCACTGAATACATGCCGCCGAATCCCACTTCGGCACCGACGGGGCGATCCCGCGCTTCTCAAATTTGGAAGTGGCAATCGGCATCGAGCCATCATAAGACATCGCCGAAACCGGAATATCGTCGCCTTTTTGGTGCAAAATCGGTTTCATTAACGTATTGGCAAATTTACCCATTTCTTTGGTGATAAGCGGTTTGGGCTCATATGCCGCAACTTTATCCAGCGAAGAAGGCACGTCAACTTGCTTGAGCATGGCAAGCGCCTGATCGACGCAAGCCTGGTTTTCGCGAACGACATCGTCGCCCTTCTTCTTGAATTTCTTCTCAATTCCCGACTTGATGTAGCCGATCGCCTGGTCGGCGGGAATGATGTTCGCAAGCTTAAAGAAGCAAGTCTGCATGATCGTCGAAACATATTTCGAGCTGCCGACTTCAAGCGCGAGCTTGAGTGCATCGATAGTGTAGACTTTGACCTGCTTTTTGACGATCTCTTCTTGCATTTCGCGGGTGAAGCTCTCAAAAACCTTGTCGGCGGGGAGTTCGCTGTTGATCAAAAACGTGCCGCCCTCGACGATCCCGGCGAGCATATCATAGCGACCGATATACGCCGGATTGTGGCAGGCGACGAAATTCGGCGCGGTGATCGCATATTCGCTGGTGATCGGCTTGTCGCCGAAACGCAAGTGCGAAACCGTGATTCCGCCGGATTTCTTCGAGTCGTACACAAAGTACGCCTGCACATATTTATCGGTGTGATCACCGATGATTTTGACCGAGTTTTTGTTCGACCCGACCGTGCCGTCTCCGCCGAGACCCCAGAACATACACGCGGTGGTGCCGGTCGGCTCGGTGACGATCACTTCATCGATCGGGAGGGACAGACCGCTCACATCATCATTGATACCAACGGTAAAATTGTGGGTATTTTTGCCCGCCAAGTGCTTAAAGACCGCATAGACCATCGACGGAGTGAACTCTTTGCTCGCCAAACCGTAACGACCGCCGATCACCGAAATATCCGTATCGGAGAGTGCCGCTTTGATATCCAAATAGAGCGGTTCGCCCAAGCAACCCGGCTCTTTGCAGCGATCCAGCACGGCAATCTTCTTGACCGACTTCGGCAACGCCTTGACAAAAACATCGGCGGCAAAGGGGCGATAAAGCCGAACTTTGAGCAAGCCGAGTTTCTGACCTTTGGAGTTCAAGTAACCGATCGCCTCTTCGATCGTCTCGCAACCCGAACCCATGGCGATAATCACCCGGTCGGCATCAGCGGCGCCGACGTAATCAAACAAGTGATAGCTCCGCCCGGTGACTTTCGCGACTTTGTCCATATATTTTTGGACAACACCCGGAAGTGCTTCATACTGCTTGTTGGTGGTTTCGCGACCCTGAAAATAAACATCGGGGTTTTGCGCCGCCATCTTGGCGTAAGGCTGATCCGGACGCAAAGCGCGGTTGCGGAAACACTCGACATACTTCATATCGAGCAAGGATTTCATATCGGAGTAGTCGAGCAATTCGACCTTTTGAAACTCGTGGGAGGTGCGGAATCCATCGAAGAACGCCAAAAACGGAATTTCGCTCTCAAGCGTGGCAAGGTGAGCAACCAACGCCAAGTCGTGGGTCTCTTGAATCGATGCGGCGGAGGTCATCGCGTAGCCGGTCGAGCGGCAGCTCATCACGTCGGAGTGGTCGCCGAAAATCGAAAGTGACTGAGCCGCCAACGCCCGCGCCGAAACGTGAAAGACGGTCGGAAGCATTTCCCCGGCGATCTTGTACATGTTCGGAATCATCAGCAACAACCCTTGACTGGCGGTGTAGGTCGTGGTCAACGCACCCGCCGAGAGCGAACCGTGTACCGCGCCGGCCGCACCGGCTTCGGACTGCATTTCAACTACTTCAAGCTTCTGCCCGAACATGTTTTTCTGACCCTGGCTGGCCCAGATGTCGGCGTATTCGCCCATCGTCGAAGAAGGGGTGATCGGGTAGATCGCCGCTACTTCGCTAAACGCGTAAGCAACGTACGACGCCGCGTAATTTCCGTCGATGGTCTGCATTTTTTTCGCCATGATTCCTCCGTTACAAATTTGATGAATAGGTAATAAACGTTAACTATTTTACGTTATCACAAAATAACAAATTAATTTACACCCGACAAGAGAGTTTTGCAAACCGTTTTGGGGAGTTTCACTCAATAAATTTGCCCTGAAAGCCGGCGATAGAGTTCAAAAGGCTCGTTTGCCTCTTCGATCAGCATCGGACCGGCAACCTCGATCCCGCGTGAGGTGAGCGAGGAGTGCCAGTCGGGAACCTTGTCACCCTCGTCAAAACCGACGGCGCCGGCGAAACTGCCCGGAGCACCGTAAAGCAGCGATGTAACGCGACTCCACATGATTCCGCCAAAACACATTACGCACGGCTCGCAACTTGAGACGATTTCATAGTCCGAGAGATTTATCGCGCCGGACAATCGCTCGGCGTTCGATAGCGCCATCAGCTCGGCGTGGGCGAGCGTCTGTCCGGAAGGGACGACCACATTGACTCCGGCGGCAAAAAGCCGATTGCTTTTACGTTCAAACAACGCAGCGCCAAACGGACCGCCGGTGCCGTTTTTGACGTTTTCAAGTGCGAGTCGGATAGTAAAACGAATTCGCTCTTCGGGTGTTGTCATAATCCGATTTCCGCAAGACTCGATATACTTCGCAAGCCATGCGGGTTGCTTGATTTCCGATAAAAAAAGTCCGTTCACTATAGCGACTCCCTATGTTGATTGCAAAATATAACAACATTCTTCCTGCATGTCAAGACTACCTCTGAAAACTATGCTGGGTATCTCTAAAAACTGGAAACTTGGTTGAAAATTAGCGGATTCATAATTCGGAGGTGCGATTTTCAACCAAGTTTCCTATTTTTGGAGGTAGCCTCAAAGAAAATTCATTTGACGCAAGAGTCCCCGCGGCGTATATTATATGGATATACACGGAATAATCCTTTTGATGAAAGTTGTTTTATGAATCTGTTGTTTATCGGCGATGTGGTCGGCAAAGGAGGTCGCGAAGCGGTTCGCTTGCTGACCCCGGATTTGCGCCGTGAATTCAACTGCCAATTTGTCGTAATTAACGCCGAAAATTCGGCGGCAGGCTCAGGGCTAACCTCAGGTTGCGCCAAAGAGCTTTTGGAGTCCGCCGACGTACTCACCACCGGCGACCACGTGTGGGATCAGCGCGGATTTGATGCGGAAATCGACCGCTTCGACCGGGTATTGCGTCCCGCCAATCTGCAAAAAGGTCAGCCCGGTCGCGGTTGGAATGTCTACCGCAACCCGGCAGGCGGCGAAATTGCGATTATCAATCTTCAAGGCAAAGTCTTTATGCGCGAATCGGCGTACAATCCCTTTGAGTCGGTCGATGAAATCCTGAATAATGAATTGCCCAAGTCGGTAAAAAACATCTTTGTCGATTTTCACGCCGAAGCCACCAGCGAAAAGCTCGCCATGGGTTATTTCCTCGACGGCAGAGTCACCGCCGTGCTTGGTACCCATACCCATGTCCCGACCGCCGATGCGCAAATTTTACCCGGAGGAACCGCCCGGCAAACCGATGTGGGTATGACCGGCGCGGCGAGTAGCGTCCTCGGTCGTGAAGTAAAAGACGTGCTTTACAAGTTCACCACCGGTATGCCGAATCGGTTAGCTGTGGTCGAAAAAGGCACAATGCGCCTCGAAGGCGCGATTGTAACTTATGACTACCTGACCGGGCGGGCTTCGGCGATTCGCCCCATATCGCGTGAAATCAACCTTTAGGAGTTTTTAAAGATAAATGAGTGATATAAAATTCGATTCGGTCGAAGAGTTAATCAACGATATTAAAGCCGGCAAAATGGTGGTTATCACCGATGATGAACACCGCGAAAACGAGGGCGATCTGGTCTTGTCTGCCTCATGTGTCACCCCCGAAGCGATCAGCTTTATGGCTACTCACGCCCGCGGTCTAATTTGCGCGCCGCTGACGGCGGAACGCGCTTCCGAGTTGAATCTGGTCACTCCGGCATCGCTCACCGACCCGTTCGGGACGGCGTTTACACAAAGCGTCGATGTCCGCAAAGACACAACTACAGGGATTTCGGCTTTTGACCGCGCCAAAACCGTAAAGGCACTAATTGACCCCACGAGTACCCCTGCGGATTTCATTTCGCCGGGTCACTTGTTCCCGTTGATTGCGCGTCCGGGCGGAGTTTTGCGCCGGGCTGGTCACACCGAAACTGCGGTCGATTTGTCGCGTCTTGCCGGGCTTGCCCCCGCCGGAGTGATTTGCGAAATCATGAACGACGACGGAACGATGGCGCGAGTTCCGCAACTGGACGAATTTCGCAAGAAACACAAGCTCAAATGGGGTACGGTAGCTGATCTGATCGCCTATCGCCGTCGCCATGAACACTTGATTATCCGGGGCGAAAGCGCCCGCTTGCCGACCGTGTTCGGAGAATTTCAAATTACGCCATACCGCACCAAAGTCGATTCGTTTGAACACCTCGCGTTGATTTATGGTGATGTTAAAGACCGCGACAACGTGTTGGTTCGCGTCCACAGTGAGTGTATCACCGGCGATGTTTTCGGCTCGGCGCGTTGCGATTGCGGGGAGCAACTCCACGCCGCCATGCGCCAGGTGGTCGAAAACGGCTCGGGAGTGATCGTCTACCTGCGTCAAGAGGGACGCGGAATCGGGATTTTCAACAAAATCCACGCCTACAAACTTCAAGATGAAGGGTGCGACACGGTGGAGGCAAACGAGCAGCTCGGTTTCGCCGCCGATTTGCGTGAATACGGCATCGGCGTGCAAATTTTACTCGATCTCGGAGTCAAATCAGTGAGATTGCTGACCAACAACCCCAAAAAACTCGTCGGGGTCTCAGGCTATGGTCTGGAGATTACCGAGCGGGTTCCGATTGTCATTGAGCCGGGTAAAGAGAACGCTTTTTATCTGCGTACCAAGAAAGAGCGCATGGGGCATTTGATTTAAGGCTACTCCTAAGACTACCTACAAAGTTTATAAGCGAATAAACTCCCAGAATACACAATTTAAGTTTTTA
>JAISIP010000125.1 GCA_031261965.1 Victivallales bacterium
GAGATTCTGCATTGTATGGCAAATGTACTCGGTGCTAATTCTGATTTTTCATTGTACGACTCTTTGTGTTTGCTCAAACAGGCGAATTCGGTCAATCCGATTTTTGAGAACACGTTGAAAGGCAATACCAATAACGGCTACTGTCGGGGATTCATCTATGAATTGTTTGAAGCCTTGTTCAAGCCGGAATTCGAAGAGTGGGCGATTTACATCGAAAGCGGCGTTGACGTGACGCAGAAGATGAAACGCATCGAAGAGAGATTTTATGAGCTGCCGCTGAAAACGTTCCGTCCCGACATCGATGCGCAAAAAATCCGTTTGCCGGAAACCTTCCGGCGACTTGCGAATGCGGCGTTAAAACTGTCTGCTTTTTAAGGCTGCCTCTAAATGTTGCATAAAAGGAAACATAGATGAAGTATTTCGGTTGCGCGTATTATCCTGAGGCATGGCCTCCCGAACGGATTTCGGAAGATATCCGGCTTATGAAGGAGGCTCATATCAATTGCGTTCGTATGGGAGAATTCAACTGGGGAAACTTCGAGCCTCACGATGGGGTCTTTCATTTTAAACATTACCGGGATGTAATAAAAAAACTTTATGAACACAATATCTCTACGATTTTATGCACCCCGACTGCCGCGCCTCCGAAATGGATGTCTCACCGGTATTCGGATATTCTAAAAAAGACTGCTGCAAATCAGAGCGTTTATGACGGAAACCGACGGCACTACTGTCCCTCATCGGTGCGATACCGGGATTTTTCCAAGCGGATCGTAGCGGAAATGTCAAAAGCTTTTTCCGATCTTCCCGGCGTTGTCGGATGGCAATTGGACAATGAAATCGCGGCGGAAGCGGAAACCGGGTTTTGTTTTTGCCCGCAGTGTGAAAAACGTTTTCAGATGTTCCTCAAGCACAAATATGAGACGATAGAACAATTAAATGAAGCGTGGAACGGCTCATTCTGGAGCGGAAAATTTTCCGACTTCGAGGAAATATCGCCACGGAATTTACGTCGAACCATTCAACTTGCGGCATATGCCCGTTTTATGAGTACCCTCTACACGGAATTCGCCTGTGAGCAACGCGATATTTTACGCAAAGTCAATCCCGACTGGACGATTGTCTCCAACAGCTGGATTAGTTTTATCCCGGACATCGAGCCGGAAGAACTGGTCAAAAATCTTGATCGTGCTGCTTGCGATTGCTACATTGCCGGGGATCATATTGAATTCTACCACGCCATGTGGGATTTATACCGTAATCTTAAAGACGGACAACGAAAATTCTGGATATGCGAAACCGGCGCATGGAATCCAGACAGTTCCATAAAAGGAAACGAAAAAGCTCTTCGCGTCTGGGCATACGATGCGTTATTTCACGGCGCGGAATCACTGTTTTATTTTCGCTGGCGGCAATCGGTCATGGGGGAAGAAAATCATCCTGCGATTCTGCCACACAGTGGAATTCCCGGAGCGACCTATCAGATAATCAGGCAAATCGGAGAAGAGTTGCCGAATTTGGATTGCCCGGAACCGTATTGCCCGGTGTTAATTGTGACCGATACTTTGACCGGGTTTATGGCAAAATACCGTGACGGCGGCGACTATTCCTATTTTCACGCGATTGTACGCGCAAATCAGGCATTGAATCGACTGGGGATTTGCTCCGATATTATCTCATCCGGAAAACTGACCGAAGAGGCATTGAAAAAATACCAGCTTGTCATTTTACCTCAAATCGAATATGTCTCCGAAGAGCTGATTGCGGCGTTGAAAGAATACGCGGCAAACGGTGGCGTGATTCTCGCTCAGTGCCGTTTAAATAGACTAACGCAAAATGGAGCTTTTCGTCAGGAAGCTTTCCCGTATGCCATGCGTGAGCTTTTCGGGCTGAGAATCGATGAATGGTGCAACATATGCAATCTCAGAATTTTCATGAATTCACCTACAGCGACGAGCCATGCGGGGAATCGTTGCCACGTCTGGAATCACATCAATTTGGGCAAATTGTTTTTTTTGATAAATTCATGGAACGCATCGTTCCCGAAGGGTGCGAAATCCTGGAAAAATACGCCGCAGGCATTTATGAAAACTCTCCACTGCTGACGCAAAAAGGGAACGCATTTTATCAGGCATCCCCTCTAAGTGAAGCGGGAACTCTGTCGATAATGCGCCGAGTCGCGGAATTCGCCGGAATTTGCATCCGCGACCTCCCACCGAAAACGCTCCTGATGCGGTTTGACAATCAAGAGGTTCGGGTCAATACGACCCCGAAACCTCTGAATATTGACGGAATTGAGGTGGCGGGTTACGATATTGATGCAGGGAAAATGTTCCGCAAAAAATAGGGTATCTCTAAAAACTGGATTACGGATTCAAAAAAACAGTATAACATCGAAATCCGAAAAGGAGTACGGTTGTGAATTCATTGTATTATCTGATTGTGATTATCCCGGTATTTTTCGTAGTATACATGGCGTTTTATTCGATACGATATGTTCGTAGCGTGGCGGATTTCCTTGTTGCAGGAAGAGTCGCCGGACGGTATGTCCTCTCCGTATCAGGTATGGAAGGTGAGTTAGGATTGATCGTGTTGGTTGCCGCCAGCGAGGCAAATTATCAAACCGGGTTTGCCATGAGTTTCTGGGGTGCGTTGGGGGTACCGCTCATGGTGATTTTAAGTTTGACCGGATTTGTTACATACCGATTCAGGGAAACCAAAATCCTCTCCATGGGACAGTTTCTCGAACTTCGTTACAGCCGTTCTTTTCGTATCTTTGCAATGAGCCTCCGAACCTTCTCCGAAATGCTTTGCAACACCATCGGTCCGGCAGTTGCGGCGCGTTTTTTTATCTATCTGCTTGGTTTGCCACACCATGTGATGATCGCCGGATTGCCGGTACAAACGTTTATTATTGTTTTAGTCAGCGTTCTAATACTGGCTTTGATTCTGATCCTGACAGGAGGGCAAATCTCTATAATGGTGACATCATGCCTGCAAGGGCTGGTGTGCTACCCTATTTTTGTGATTTTTTCGGTGTTTCTGTTGACGGAATTTTCGTGGTTCGGGGAGATTACTCCGATCATGCTGGATCGGGTTCCCGGCGAAAGTTTCCTAAATCCGTACGATATTCAAAATTTGCGGGATTTCAATTTATTTGCCTTGATTGTCACGTTGTCCGCCCAAATTTTAAATCGGGGAGTCTGGTCCGGCGGAGGGGCATCCACCGCGGCGAAAAGCGCGCATGAACAAAAAATGGCAGGTATTTTGGGAGCGTGGAAAAATGGGTTTGCTTATATTTTGACCTTGCTTATAGCAGTCTGTGTTATTACTTTTATGATGCACGGAAATTTCGCCGGCAAAGCCCGCCAGGTGCGAATCGAGTTAATCGGAATGGTGACAGATGAAGTTACCAATAACAAGGCAATGACTCAGGAGATGATAAAAACGGTCGAATCTGTGCCTCTTCAACATCATGAAATTGGGATGGACACTCCGCTTTCCCGAAAGCAGAATCCTGACACCGCCTATCTCGATACGGTTCATGCCAAGTTTTTGACCGGCGCAGATAGCGAAGGCGAAGGCAACGCCATGTTCCAGGAATTCCGTTCACTGTACAATCAGATGATGATGCCGGTGGTTTTTCGAAAAATCATGCCGCCGGTAATTTTATCGCTCTTTGTTTTGCTCGGGATTCTTTTGATGGTATCGACCGATGATTCCCGGATCTTTTCCAGTGCCTCGACCATTGTGCAGGATTTGATTGTTCCGTTAAAGAAAAAAACGTTTACCCCCGAAGGACAAGTCAGGTGTATCAAAATGATGGTAGTTTTTGTCGCTATATGTTTTTTCTTTGGATCAATCTTCTTGTCGCAGCTTGATTATATCAATCTTTTTTGCCAGATTTCGACATCCATTTGGATCGGCGGAGCCGGATCGGTGATCACCTTTGGATTGTACTCCAAGCGCGGCACAACAGCCGGAGCGTTCGCGGCGATTTTTACCGGGGCGGGTATTTCCGGCGGAGGCTTGCTGATACAGCGATTATGGGCGGCTGATATTTATCCGATTTTGGATAATTGGGGGTGGACCGAACCGATTGGAAATTTTCTGGAATCGGTTTCTGCCCCATTCCACCCTTATGTGATGTGGAGTATGGACCCGGTGAAATTTCCGATAAATTCCATGGAGCTGTTTTTTCTGGCGATGGTCTTCAGCGTGGCGATGTACTGGGGGGTTTCATTGCTGACCTATCGCCGGGCGTTCAATCTGGATCGAATGTTGCATCGCGGGATTTACAACATCGATGGGGAGAATAAAAATATTCATGTCCGTTTTTCCTGGAAAACTCTCTTTACGTATTTCATAAATATTACGCCTGATTACACACGTGGCGATCGCATTATCGCATGGTCGGTATTCGGATACACTTTTATATATGGGTTCGGCGTATTTTTATTGACCGTGATCTGGAATTTATTCTCGCCGTGGCCGCAACAATGGTGGGGATACCAGTTCTTCATCACTTCATTGCTGGTGCCGTCCATAGCCGGAATTATCAGCACATTTTGGTTTTTTATCGGGGGAGTCATTGACCTGCGCCGACTCTTTCGCGATTTAAATCACAGAATCGAAGATGTCAATGACAATGGACGGGTGGAAGGCAATGTCTCTTTGGCGGACAACGCGGTTATTGAGATCACCGAAAACGGAGGAAACCCAAAAAAGCGAAACCAAGCAGACATAAATGGTATCTCTAAAAAATGAAGCGAAAAATCCTGCAATATGACGTGGCACACGGTCGCTTGCCGCTGATTGATACCATCATCGAACAGACTTCACTGCTCAAGCGATTCGGCTTGACCGGTGTCATGTTTTATATGGAAGCCGAAGGTGCCGTTGATTCGCTCCCGATTCGAGGACGGATCGGCGCGGTCTATTTGCTTGAATTGAAAAAGAAATTACAAGAACTGGAAATTGAGTTCATACCGCAAATCCAAGTACTTGGGCATCTATCCCAACTTTTGATGCATCAGAAAATGGCCGCTTGGCGGGATGATCCGGCTGGGGGAGAGTGCATCAGGATCGATTTGCCGGAAGTCCGGCAAGGAATAAAGTCTTATTTGCGGGAAGTTGTCGGTTATTTTGATTCGGACTATGTGCATTGCGGCGGCGATGAAGCCTTCACCCTTGGTCTGGGACGTTCCGGTTCTTATTTTAAAACTTGCGGTTTTGAAAACGCGGTAGCCGATTACTTGAATGATTTGAATGACGCCATCCAGGCTATGGGCAAGAAAATGGTTCTCTATGCCGATGAACTAATAGAATATCCCCTGCTGCAAAAAAAGCTCGCGGCAGATATTATTATCGCCAATTGGGGATATTGCGCCACCGATGAAATATTTGAATTGGAAAACCGTCATTACGCAGCGCATGACCGAGTGACCGCTAATAGAGAAAATTGGATCACCGGCAATGCCATGGGCGAGTATATTTTTCTCCCCTTTCACCGATTGAAAGACAACATGAATGTGTTGCTTGAATTGGGAAAACGAAGTAACGCAACAACATTTGTCATTAGCGACTGGGGTAGCAGTGAAAATATCAATCCGATTTTAAATACTACATTGGGAAGTATTTACCTATTACGCCGTTTGGAAGATAGCTCTTACAGTGAAGAGCAATTTTCCGAAGAAACAGCCTCGCTTATTTTGAATTCGCCGACCCCGGATTTTATGCAGGCATTCAAAATTATGTTGCAATCCCAAAGCGAGGTATATTGGCCAAAATCCCTTTGCCGGAGAGGACCGATGTTTCCGCTGTTATTATGCGGCGACCCGGATGATCGTGTGGTGATAAGTTATTGTGCCGTCCTTGAGCAAGAGACTATTGTAAAATTGGAGAAAGATTTAAGATGGGTATCCTCTGTGTTTGCCGCAATTCCAGATAAACGGCTGAATAATGCGGAATGGTTCCATGATTTACAGGCTATTGCCAGGCGACTGCTGTTGACTGTGATACGAACGTCCTTATGTCGGGAGCATACCTGGTATGCCGGTGCAATATGGCTTAACAAGGCGACAATTCAACCGTCAATTGAACGATATGAATCATACCGCAAATTGGCAGAGGAAGATTTGACCTGGCATCGAAAGTACTGGAAACGCGATCACCAAAAAACCGGGTTGAATCGTTCCTGTCATTATCTGGAGCAGGCAATCAAAGCCGGAGGCAAAACTTTGCATTGTCCTGAAAATTCCCTGCTTTTCTTTACTCCGCAACAAGATTAGACACCATTACGATTCATGGTGGCAATTCAATTTTTAGAGGGGGCTTAAATTATCTCCAAACCGTTGCGGTCGGGCAGAGGGACAAACATGGCGTGCGGTTCCGCCTGATACCAGTAGGCAACCGCCGAAATATCATCGCGCAACGGCAGATACCGCCCGTCAGAACGCCATCCCAATGCTTGGATGGTCACTCGCAAATCCTGTTTAAAATGAATTGGGTCGGTCAAATGGAAACGATAAA
>JAISIP010000194.1 GCA_031261965.1 Victivallales bacterium
AAAGTTAGCCATGATTGGTTTTCACTCCCCTTACGCTTTGGCCTTGAAGGCTTTGATCATTTGCGGAATCACGGTGTTCAAATCGCCCACAATCGCATAATGCGCGGTGCTGAAAATCGGTGCTCCGGCATCGGTGTTAATCGCGATAATCTTTTTCGACTCTTTCATTCCGGCGACATGCTGAATCGACCCGGAAATACCACAGGCGATATAGAGACGCGGACGCACGGTAACGCCCGTCTGCCCGACTTGATGATCGTGGTCGATCCACCCGGCATCAACTGCGGCGCGTGACGCACCGACTTCGCCGCCGAGTGCTTCGGCAAGCTGATAAATCAACTTAAAATTCTCTTTGCTGCCGACACCGTAGCCGCCGGCAACGATAATTTGCGCTCCTTTGAGGTCAACTTCTTTGTCGGCGCGAACCCGCTCAATAACTTTTACCACCGTTTCGGCAGCAGAGAGTGCAGGTTTGACTTTTATAAGCTTACCCTTGCGCGTAGAATCCGGAGCGTCCATTTTCATAACGCCCTCGCGAACCGTGACCATCTGCGGATCTTCCCAGGTGTTCACGATCGTAGCGATGATATTTCCGCCAAAAGCGGGGCGGATCTGCATAAGTTTATTGGTATAGCTTTTGTTGTTCTTTTGATCGTCGAAGTCGTCGATCTTCAGCTCCGTACAGTCGGCGGTAAGCCCGCCAAGTTTCTCGGAGGCGACCCGCGGCGCAAGTTCACGCCCTTTGAGCGTCGCGCCGAAAAGCAGGATATTGGGCTTGTGTTCTTTGACCAAATCGACGATTGCACGCGCATACGGCAATACGGTAAAAGGCTCAAGCCGCTCATCTTCCACCAAATAAACCGTGTCGCAACCATAGCTGTAAAGCGTCTCTACGCAACTTTCAAGCTTATCGCCGAGCAACAGCGCTTCGGTTTTGACTCCGAGCTTGATGGCAAGCTCACGACCTTTGCAGACGAGCTCAAGGCTCACATCGGCGATTTTACCGGCTTCCTGCTCGATAAAAATCCAGACATTTCCAATTTTTTCTGACATGATGATGCTTACCCCAGAGTATGATCGCTGATAAGTTCGTGAATCAACAGACCGATGCCTTCATCGGTCGCGGGAACGCTTTTAGCTTCGCTCGCGGTGAGCACCACGCTCATAACGTTCTTGACTTTGGTCGGTGAACCGGGGAAACCGATTCGACCCGGATCGGCATTTATATCCTTGGCGGAGAATTCTTGAATCAACAGACCGCTTTCTTCAAGTTTCTTTTGCTCGCCTGCCAACGCCTCGGCATCGGTGTAATTGGAGTTGGCGTGTGCCTTGGCAACCTCGGACGCGGTCTTGGCGCGTTTGAACTTCATCAACCGCTTCGCGTTCATCGGACGCGGCTCATTGGAATCGATCACCGTAAGCAACGCCGGAGTCGGACTCTCAAGAACTTCGTACCCGCCCTCGATCGCCCGGCGGACAACGACTTTGCCTTTTTCCAGACTTTTGACCTCTTCAACATAGCAAAGTTGCGGGATATTGAGCTTCTCGGCAATCTGAGGTCCAACCTGAGCAGTATCGCCGTCAATCGCCTGCCGTCCGCAAAGAATCAAGTCAAAATGCCCTAACTTTTTGGCGCAACACGAGAGCGTGTAGCTCGTCGCTAAGGTGTCGGCTCCCGCCAACGCCCGGTCGGTCACCAGCACGGTCTGATCGGCACCGCGATAGAGCGACTGCCGCAACACTTCGGCGGCGGCGGGCATTCCCATGGTACCGACCACCACGCGTGCGCCGTAGCGATCCTTGAGTTGCAAAGCCAATTCCAGCGCGTTCAAATCCTCAGGATTGAAAATCGCCGGGAGAGCGGCCCGGTTCACAGTCCCCTCGGGAGTCATTGCGTCCCCCGAGATGTTTTGGGTATCCGGAACCTGCTTGACGAACACGAGTACGTTATAACTCACAGTTTCGACTCCCATATTACAGTTAAGTGTGTAAGAAGCCAATTGCAAAACTACCTTTTTGACATGATTTTGACGGTACTATTGAGAACTTTTTGTTCTTTGGCAAGCTTCAAAGCGTAGCAACGCTACGCAAAAAAGCGAGTCAAAGAAGCAAAAAAATCAATAGGACTCAAAAGCGAATCAAAATAGTTTTGCAATTAGCTCTAAGTCTAATATAACAGAATAATATAACGCAAAGGATTCGATATAGCAACCCTACAATAAATGCTTTTTTCAAAAAAAACAAAGTTTGAACGCTTGCCCGAATAGTGAAAAGGTGATATACTATTGACATAATGGTAAAAGTTGCGGAAAAAATTATTTATATTCAGGATCACCAAGGCAATCGCTTTGAGTTCGATCCGGTCGCGCTTCAAACTCGGTTGATCAACTGTTTTTTGACGGCGGGACTCCAAGAAAACGGCTATATGGCCGAGGACATCGCGCTTGCGGTCGAATACACGCTGCTCAACAGCGACCGCCCCGAAGCGGTGTTCGGTCAAGGCGAACTCTCCGCCGCCGTCATTCGGATGTTAGAGGAGACCGGGTTGCCGGAGATTGCAGTGCTGTTTCGCCAGACTCAGGGCGATCAAAATATCGCGCTTGACGCCAACCCCGATTCGATCGCGCTTTTTTTGCGCAAATTCCTCGCTTGCGCCGAACCGCTTTTTAACCGGGTGACAACGGAGGTCACGCGGGCGGTAAAAATTCTCGGCATTAAAGAGGCCGACCCTCACTTGTATCTGGAGTTCGCCCGGCATTATGAGCGCAAATTCGCACTTGAAAATATAGTGGGTGAGCCGATTTCAAAATTAAAAGGGCGTACCGCGGTCAGCCAAGCCGAACTCAGTGCCGCCTCCCCTCCTGAAATCCGTGAGCTGGAAGCCGCCGGAATTCTCCGCATCAACGCCATTAGCGAAATTTTCCCGCGCATTCGCTTCTTTTTTATCATGAAGAAATTTGCCGAAAAATTCCAACTCGCTTCGCCCGTGACCGAAATGGAAATTGAGCCGTTGCTCTTTCAAATGGGGCAAACTCTCGAACTCGGTCGCTCTGCAATAGAAAACGCGTTGCAACTGCCCGAACCCCTGCCGGTTCAGCTTTCACTCCCGGATATGACGCAATTTGTCGTCGAATATCTCGGAGTTGAGCCGGAAAAATCGCGCAAACTCGCCAACGAGCTCGCCGACACACTCTGCTTTGAGTTCAAAAACGAGATCTACAAACTCTCGGTCAACTGACGGCAAACTATCGAGCTAATCGTCGCGGTTTTCGCCTTCAGGCGGGTCGGGCAAATCCACTACTTGCGCATCGATAATCGCTTCGCTGGCGGGAATGTCGTTTTCGGGTTCGTCGCCCGACGGAGTCTGGGTCTGCCAAGGTCTCCAGTTATCCATGCGGATCAACGCCTGTCCCGTCAACAACTGTATCAGCAAAAGTACCAGTAAAACCGGCAAAATCACCGGCAACGCCACGATAAACAGCAAACCACAGGCTAAACAACCCAGCGGAGTTCGGTTCATAGGTCAAGTCCCTTTTTTTGCTGGCGCAACGCCTCGTACAACACAATGCTCGCCGCGTTGGCAAGATTCAAACTGCGATGAAATTCTCCTTCCATGGGAATCAATGCAAGCGATTCGCGATAACGGTCGTAAAATTCCGGCGGCAACCCGCCGGACTCCCTTCCAAAAATCAAAAAACACCCCTCAGGATAGGCAATATCCCAATAACTTTGTTTGCCTTTGGTCGAAATAAAGTACATAATCTCCCCTGAGTTGACCGACAAAAACTCTTCCCAATTTTCGTAAACAGTCAAATCAAGATATTGCCAATAATCCATACCGGCACGCCTGAGATGCTTTTCGTCGAGCGAAAATCCCAAAGGTTTAATCAGGTGCAATTTCGTATCGGTCGAGACGCAAAGTCGACCGATCGTCCCGGTATTTTGAGGAATTTCCGGCGCAAAAAGCACAATGTTAAACGGCTTCATTGCTTTCCTCCGCGCTTCTTCGCATCCGCGCTACGAACATCGAATCGCAGTCGCCGTCAAAACTGTAAATCTGGAGCGTTCCGTCACATATTTTGCCGGTCAACGGATGAGCAAACTTCTCAAGTTGAAACTCCGCATGATTTGACAGAAAATTTTTGACCACTTCGCCGTTCTCTTGAGGGAAAAGTGAACAAGTCGCGTAAATTAACACCCCGCCGGGACGAACCGCCGACAATGCCGCCTCAAGAATTTTTTGCTGCAAAGTCGCCATTTCAAATATATCTTTCGGGGCAAGCATCCAACGTCCGTCGGGATTGCGCCGCCAGACCCCGGAACAACTGCACGGCGAATCGACCAGCACGCCGTCATACAGACCGGCTTGCTTGCCTTTGAACGGTTTTCCGTCCCATTCCCGCGTCACGATATTCGGAAACCCGGCACGCCGGGCGCGGACACGCAAATCGTCCAGCTTATAACTGCGCACATCACACGCCACTACCGTGCCGCTTCGCTTCATAAGCTCCGCCAATTCAAGGGTTTTCCCCCCTGCTCCGGCACAGGCATCCAACCAGCGTTCGCCCGGCTTCGGCGCGGCGACCAGCCCGATACACTGACTCGCCAAATCTTGCACTTCAAATTCACCGCGACGAAATGATTCCAGCGTAAAAAGATTGACTTTCGGTTGCACCACCCCAAGCGCGTTGGGGATATTTTCCACTTTTCGCAATTCCGAGCCGCACGCTTGCAACTCGGTACTCAAACGGTCGAGATCAGGAGTTTGAATGCGCAACCACATCGGCGGGCGGCGGAGCAGATCCGTCAAAAAACGTTCCAAGGGGAAATCCGCCGGGAGCAAATCAAACACCCAATTCGGCAGTAAATCGCGGTCGCAAAATTGCACATCAACGCCAAAAATCGCCGCAAGCGCGTCGGCTTTGCCGAGAAACGGAGACGGAGAATCTAATTTCGGTTTCGGCCACGGAATATTCAACTCTTTGGCGATCGCGTCCGCCGCCGGCAGGTTGCTCCCGTCCAAATAAAGCGCGGCAAAAAGCAACGCCTCAAGCTCGACACGTCCAATGCGAATCACGCCCGATTCAAGTTCCGCTCTTCGCTCTTCCGGCAAAAATCGCCGCAAAACGCCCCAATGGCGCAACAATGCATAGACTGATTCACTGATAAATTGGCGGTCGCGGGAGCCGAGCTGCCGATTTTCCCGAAAGAATCCTGACAAAGTTCGATCCGCCGGTTTCTTTTGAGCGAACACCGTTTCAAGCACTGTTCTAAGTGCGTTATTGCAAGATTTTATCTGCGAGCGAAATTTTTTAGCGTTCAACTCAATTGCCACTGTTTTTTTTGACTCCTATCTGTCATAATTATATAAGATAACGCCAAATCTTGCTTTTTTACAGGACATTTTCACTTTTTTACAGTATTTTATGTTGCAAATTGGCAATTTTGCACTATCGTAACTCTCGAAAGTATTTTGCGGTCAAAATCAGCAACAGAGAATTCGTCATGAAAGTAAAGAAACTATTCGTCTGGCTTTTGTTAATCCTCATTGTCGGTGCTTTGGCAACGGCAATCGCATATCGGGCATGGCAAAAATCGCTTGAGCAGGCAAAATCAAAACCCCGCGGGCAAATCGCAATTGCAATTGAGGCGGTTATGCCCAAGCATATCGCCATTCAAGATAATCGAATTTTTACCGGAACTCTAAAATCGTGGTCACTCTTTGAAGTCGCCCCAAAAGTCGGTGGCAGGCTTGAGGCAATTCGTTTCGATGTGGGCGATAAAATCTCCGATGGCGACGTGATCGCCAGAATCGAAGACGAGGAGTACAAACAAAGCGTCGATCAGGCCGCTGCCGACCTCGAAGTCGCCAAGGCGCAAATGCGTCAAGCCGAGGTGATGCTCGATTTGCGTCGGCGCGAATACGAGCGTTACAAAGCTCTCGACGAAAAGAAAGCGACAACCCAAGCGATGCTCGAATCCGCCGAAACCGCTTTTCACGCCCAAGAAGCGGCGTACAATATGCAAAAAGCCGAAACCAAACGGCGCGAGGCGATTCTCGAAAACGCCAAGCTCAAATTAGCCGATTGCGTGATTTCCGCCGATTGGTCGAACGATGACAAACCGCGTTTCGTCGGGGCGCGTTACGTCGATCAAGGGGCGTTGCTCGCGCCGAATCAGGAGATTTTGAGCGTGGCGGAACTTGACCCGCTCCGGGCGGTAATCTACGTTATCGAACGCGATTATCCCTATGTCAAAACCGGGCAATCGGCGTTGCTCACCACCGACGCTTATCCGGGCGTGGAGTTTCAAAGCAAAGTCGTTCGCATAGCTCAACTGTTTGAAAACGGCACCCGACAGGCGGAAATTCAGTTGGAGATCCCAAATCGCGAGCTAAAACTCAAGCCCGGTATGTTTGTACGCGTACAACTGGAGTTTTCCTCCAAAGATAACGCGCAAGTAGTGCCGCGCAACGCGATTGTAAAGCGCGACGGGCAACAGGGAGTATTCACTGTTGATTTGGAAAAAGCCAACGCGCATTTCGTTCCGGTAGAGACAGGTATCTCCTCGGGGAATCAGGTCGAAATCACTTCACCCGCGATAAATTCCCCGGTCGCAACCCTCGGAAATCATCTCCTTACCGATGAAATCCCGATTATCGTACCCAAACAATTCACCTCAAAAAAATAAAGCAAACGTATGAACATCCCGGAATTTTGCGTCAAACGACCGATTTTTATCTCGATGGTCAGTTGTATTGTGCTGATCTTAGGCGGGGTTGCTTTGTCTTATCTGCCGGTGGATTTAATGCCGGACATCACTTACCCCGGCGTGACTATCGTAACGACTTATGAAGATGCCAGCCCCGAAGAGGTCGAAGAACTTATCTCCAAAAAAATCGAAACCGCACTCTCCGCCGTCTCGGGAGTCAAAGAGATCACCTCCACTTCCGGCGAAGGCTCAAGCAATGTAACGGTCTCGTTTAACTGGGAAACCAACCTCGATGCCGCCGTCTCCGACGTGCGTGACCGCCTCGACCGGGTCGAACCCCGGTTGCCGGACGAAGCGGATAAACCGATTCTTTATAAGTTCGACTCCGCCAGTTCGCCGATTATGCGTATTGGCGTATCGACCGACATCGATTTGCTCGATGCCCGCAAGCTTATCGAAGACCAAATTCAATATCGGCTCGAACGTATCGACGGTGTCGCTTCAATTAACGTCAACGGCGGGCTTGAACGCGAAATTCAAGTGCTTTTTGACGTTGACAAAGCGCGTATGCTCGACACTCAACTTGAAAACGTCCTTGCCGTACTCAAAAACGCCAATGTCACTACTCCGGCGGGCAATTTGCGCGAAGACCGCATTGAAGTACGCGTCCGTACTCCCGGAACTTTCACTTCGGTCGACCAAATTCGCGATACCGTGATCGCCACCGGCAAAAACGGCGAAAAAATCCGGGTCGGCGATGTTGCCGAGGTGATCGACACCCACAAAAAGCTCACCCGGTTTGTCCGGGTAAACGGCAAAACCGGGATTATGATTCAAGTATACAAGCAATCCGGAGCCAATACCGTCAGCGTCGCTAATAACGTGATTAAGGAGATGGACAAGCTGAATATCGAATTCGGCAGCCAGCTCAAACTTATGCCGATTATCAATTCGGCGGATTATATTAAAAATTCTATTTCCGGCGTGGCTGATTCGGCAGTCTCCGGCGGATTACTCGCCGTAATCGTGCTGTTTTTGTTTTTGCGCAATTTCGGCAGTACTCTGGTGATCGGCATAAGCATTCCCATGTCGATTATCGCGACTTTTGCGCTGGTCTATTTTTGCGGATACAACTTGAACATTATGACACTGGGCGGACTCGCACTCGGAGTCGGCATGTTGGTGGACAATTCGATCGTCGTACTTGAAAACATCACCCGTTTGCGCGACCACGGGATGCCCCCCGATGAGGCGGCGATCAAAGGCACCAGCGAAGTCGCCATCGCCATTACCGCCAGCACATTGACCACTTTGGCGGTCTTCTTGCCGTTACTTTTTATGCAGGGAATGGCGGGCGTGATGTTCAAGCAGTTCTCCAGCGTGGTGACATTTTCACTGGGCTGCTCGCTGTTTACCGCAATCACGCTTGTGCCGATGATGGCGGCAAAATGCCTGAGTTCAAGCTACAGTGTTGACGATCCTCATTTGTCGCGCTTTAAACGTCTACTTGCCACTACCGAATATTTCCAGCGTTGGCTGGAACGCATTTACGGCAACGCGCTGGATGTGGTTTTGAAGTTCCGCTGGTGGTTTATCGCCGCACTGGTCGCTTTGGTTTGCTCCGCGCTTCCGCTCGTGGCGTTGATCGGAACTGAACTCATGCCCAAAGCGGATGAGGGCGAAGTGCGGATTTTTCTGGAAATGGAAGTCGGCACCAGCCCCGAAGTGGTCAATGAGATGGTTCGTTCCACCGAAGACGTGATTCGCGAAGTCTGCCGCGACGACATGAACGGCTGGGTAACTTTCGCCGGTGCTTCAAGCTGGCGTGCCTCCGGCGGTCACAAGGCGAACTATAATATCCGGCTGAAACCGCGTTCACAGCGCCAACGTTCCGACCGGCAGATCGCCGAAGAGCTCGATAAGCGGTTCAAAGGATGGCCGGGGACGGTATTCCGGGTTCGCGCCGGGCAAGGACTCTTTTCGCGAATGATGGGAACCGGTACCGGCGAAGGGGTTGCTGTGGAGATTCGCGGCTATGATTTCGACGTGGCCGCCACGCTTGCGGCGCAAGTCAGCGACGCGATGCAATCGGTCAAAGGGATCACCGATGTGAAACTCTCCCGCGATCTTGGCGTACCCGAAGACAGGCTCTACATCGATCGCGAAAAGGCCAATGACCTGGGTGTGCCGGTCAAGCTTATCGCCGAGGCGTTGCGGACTATTCTCGCGGGGTCGGAAGCCGGGGAATTCCGCGAAGACGGCGATGAATACACTATTTTAGTCAAAGTCAAAGACGCCGATTTGCTTTCCCTCGACCAGATTCTCGATCTATCTATGCGCAACGACAAAGGGCAGCTGATCGTATTGCGCAACCTCATTGACTACGACCGGGTTATGGGGCCGGTTAATATCGAACGAAAGAATCAGGAACGCGTACTTACCGTCGGCGGAAATATTCTCAATCGCGACCTCGGCTCAGTGGTGGCGGATATTCAGGAAAAACTTGCTCAGATCCCCATGCCACCCTCGTTTTCATTGCTGTTTTCCGGCGACTACGAAGATCAGCAAGAGTCGTTCCGCGAACTCATGTTCGCCTTTGTTCTCGCGCGGGTTCTGGTCTATATGGTTATGGCGTGTCAATTTGAGTCGTTGCGCGACCCTCTGGTGGTTATGTTCTCGGTGCCGTTGGCGGGCTTCGGCGTGATTTTAGCCCTGTTTCTGACCGAAACGACATTTAATATGCAATCTTTTATCGGTTGCATTATGTTAGCAGGAATCGTGGTCAACAACGCGATTTTGCTGGTTGACACCGCAAATCTGTTGCGCCGTGAGAATCTGTCGCTCGATCGGGCGATCCGCGAAGCCGGGACAAGGCGGTTGCGTCCGATTCTCATGACCACATTAACCACCGTATTGGGACTTTTCCCGCTCGCTCTGGGATGGGGTGACGGCGGTGAAACCCAAGCTCCGATGGCGCGGGCGGTAATCGGCGGACTGACCAGCTCGACTTTCATTACATTGTTCTTTATTCCGGCGGTCTACTCCGTGGCGGAATCGTTGTTCATAAAACATGACAAAAAATTCTCAAAAGAAACTGACTTAAAATCTTGACATTTTGAATAAAAACCGCTATGTTAAGCCAATACCTGAATCCGTGAAAGAAAATTTGGATAAGCGATGCTATCGCTTGATTGTCAGGTGCTTGTAAAAAAACGTAACTTCACCTGTCAGGTGAAGAGAGGATTTTTTGCAAGTGCATGGCAAACACTATGATAATATCGATTGCCATAATTTTATTCACAGATTCAGGCAATAATTATGGGGGATTGACATGCCCAAATCTCAGGTTTTCAGCATTCCGGCATTGAAGCGTATGCCGGCTTATCTGCGGGAATTGCGCAATCTGCAGCGTGCCGGGCGACCGCAGGCGACCAGCCCGATTCTCGCCCAAGCCTTGAGAATCGATGCGATCAGCGTACGCAAAGACCTTGAGATGATCGGCGCGATTGGTTCACCCGGAATCGGTTACGCGGTAGAGCCTTTGATTGATAAAATCGAGAATTTTCTCGGCTGGAAAAATGCGTCCGAAGCGTTTTTGGTCGGAACCGGTCACTTAGGTACGGCGTTGCTCGGATTTCGCGGATTTGAAGATTACGGGCTGAAAATCATCGCGGCTTTTGACAAAGGACCGATTCCGGCAGGAACGACCGTGCATGATGTGCCGCTTTTTGATTTCTCGGAATTTCGCCATCTCGCCGGGCGGCTGCAAATTCACATGGGAATCTTGTGTGTGCCGGACGATGCCGCGCAAGAAGTCGCCGAACAGATGGTAGATGCCGGGATCATCGCCATTTGGAATTTCACGGCGCATACATTGCAGTTGCCGGAAAATATCATTCGGCAAAAGGTGAATCTTGCCGGCGATTTCGCCGTACTGTCGGTTCGCCTTGCCGCTCGATTGCGCGAGTTGGAAGTAGTCAAAGAGGAAACCGTATGAAACACACGATCTGGATATGTATGGGCAGCTCCTGTTTCGCCCGCGGCAATAGACGAAACTTAAAAACCATCGAAGATTACATCGAACGAAACAATATTGACTGCACCCTTAGCGGGCGTACTTGCGCCGGCAAATGTCGTTCAGGACCGATTGTTTCCATCGACGGCGAAATTTTTGAACAACTTGACCCAGACACGCTGATTCATTTGCTCGATGCCAAACTTGGAGAAAAAACACAATGACCCAATCTTATCCTGTATACACCATCGAAGCCGAGTGTCAAGACTGCTACAAATGCGTGCGGCACTGCCCGGTAAAAGCGATTCAAGTGCGCGACGGTCACGCCACGGTAATACCGGAACTTTGCGTCGCGTGCGGAAAATGCGTCGAAGTTTGCCCGGTAAAAGCCAAACAGGTACGCAACGATACCGGGAAATTTCATTTGCTCATAGAAGATTCCGCGCCGATTTACGTCTCATTGGCTCCGTCGTGGGTCAGTGAATTCAAGGATATTTCTCCGGGACAATTAATCAGAGCACTCAAACTCCTCGAAGTTACGGCAGTTAGCGAAACGGCGCTTGGAGCGCAACTTATTTCAACTCAGGTAGCGAAAGAGCTTGACGATGCCAAACCGGGTTTGCTGCTTTCTTCGGCATGTCCTACGGCGGTGGATTATATTCGCCGATATATCCCCAACCTTGCGGTGAATATCACGCCGGTACCCTCTCCGCTTTTGGCGCATTGCCGGATGTTGCGCGACACTTTTGGCAACGATATAAAAATTGTATTTGTCGGGCCGTGCATCAGTAAAAAAAACGAGGCCGACCGCAATCCGGATTTGCTCAATGCGGTCCTTTCATATCAGGAGCTCAAACAACTTTTGCGCGAAAAGAATATCGATCCGGCGCGGCTGACTCCGGAAAAAGACGACAAGTTTGTCCCGGAATCGGCTAAAGAGGGGGCGCAATACCCGGTTGAAGGCGGCATGAACGACAATATCGCGTTTTTGACCAAAAACAAACAGGTCCACTACTTCACTCTGACCGGGATCAACAACCTGAAGCTGGCACTCGACGGGTTGGATAAAATTCCAACCGACGAGACGATTTTTATCGAGACGCTCGCCTGCCCCGGAGGTTGCGTACACGGACCTTGTACCGATCATAATTCTCCCGGACTGCTGGAACGGCTTCGGGTTCTCGGGCATACCCATTACCCCGCCAAACCGCAAATGCGCCAAACTCCCGGAAAACTCACGGCTCAATTCCCCGAAGACGCGGTGAATATCGCGACCCCGGATGCCGCCGAAATTATCGCCGCACTCAGAAGTATCGGGAAAACGTCTCCCGAAGATGAACTCAATTGCGACGGTTGCGGTTACGACACCTGCCGCAACTTCGCACGGGCATTGATCGCCGGGCACGCCGAACCGTCGATGTGCGTCTCTTATCTGCGCAAATTGGCGCAAAAAAAGGCAAATGCGGTTCTTCGCAGTATGTCTTCCGGTGCGGTCATTGTCGATAAAAATCTTCAGATTATCGAGTGCAACCGCAACTTTGCCACTCTCTTTGGCGAGGAGAACCTCGACGCGTTCGATGCCTGTCCGGGCATGGCGGGTGCGGAGTTAGCCCGCATCGTACCGTTTGTCAATCTTTTTGAATCATCGCTCAAAACCGGGCGTGACATCCGGCGCGATTCACTCAAAGTAGGAAACCGACTTTTTAGCGTAAACATCTTTAACATCGACCCCGGCGAAGTCATTGGCGGAATCATTTTTGAAGTGACAAAAACCGAAATGCGGCGCGAACAGATCGCCGCCCGCGCCCGCGAAGTGATTGATCGCAATATCGAAACCGTCCAGGAGATCGCCTGTCGTCTGGGTGAGCAAATGGCGGACACCGAATTGTTGCTCCGGTCGATCGCCGACGACTATGCAGATGACGCCAATCTTTTTGATGAAAACAAATCCCCGGAGTATGGTAAACGATGAATCTCACCACCGAAAATCTGTTTATCGACACGGGTTACAGCCAGTGCTGCCATTATGGGGAAAAGGTGTGCGGAGACGCAATTGCCTTTAAACGGATTCCTGCCGAGGAGCGGCTGCTCGCGGTGCTTGCCGACGGTCTCGGTCACGGGATTAAAGCAAGTATCCTCGCGCAAATGACCACCACCATGGCTTTGCGGTTCAGTGCCGAAGACAGGGAAGTCCTTCACTCGGCAGAAATTATTATGGATTCTCTGCCCGTCTGTCAGGTTCGCCAAATCAGCTATGCGACTTTTACTATTGTCGATACCCGACTCGGCGGAATCACCCGAATCGTCGAAATGGGCAACCCGGAATTTCTGCTGTTTCGGGGGGGGAAAATGTTACCGACCTTGGGGTTTGCGGCGCTGCGCGAAGAATTCTTCTCACCAAAATACAAAGAACGCAAAATGACCGCATTCACCTTTCAGGCGCAACCCAATGACCGGGTCTTGTTTATGTCTGACGGCGTGACCCAGTCCGGACTCGGCTCACCCCACTTCCCGCTCGGCTGGCGCAACGCCGGGGTGATTGAATATGTCACCGCGCAACTCGCCGCAACGCCGGATATTTCCGCTCAGGAGTTGACCGAAAAAATTTTGCGCGAAGCGATCGCCCACGAACCGGGGATGCGTCCAGCCGACGATATAACTGCGGCATGTCTTTATTTTCGCAAGCCGCATTGCATGTTGCTTTTCACCGGTCCGCCATTTGATCAAACCCGCGATGCGGAATGTGCCAAGTTCTTCCACGATTTTAAAGGAACAAAAGTTATCAGCGGCGGAACGACCGCTGAAATCATATCGCGTGAGCTTAACTCCCCGCTTGAGCTTTTGCTCGACACCATCACCACTGATCTGCCGCCGATTTCACGGCTCAAAGGAGCAGATCTCGTCACCGAGGGGATCTTTACGCTGTCGCGTGCCGCGACGTATCTGGAGAATGGCGAACACGGCAAAAACGATCCCGCCGGGCAATTAGTGGAGCTTATGCGAAAAAATGATATTATCGATTTTCTGGTCGGAACCCGAATCAACGAAGCGCATCAAGACCCGAATCTGCCGATCGATCTGGAATTGCGCCGCAACATCATTAAGCGCATTGCGACGGTTTTGCGCGACCGCTACATGAAAGAAGTCCGCGTTACTTTTGTGTAGAACGTGTACCGAAAAACCGTTCGGCAACGGTTTGCGCCCAGACAGAGTCGCCCGTTGAAATCAGACGCTGTATCAGCAAAAAAGCTCCGGCTCGAACATCATGCCCGTCTTGCGCCATTTTCTCAAGATAGGATTCCGCCTCGCCGAAACGACGGTTCTCGATCAAAAGCCGAGCCACTGTTGCGCGTTCGTTAAAGCGTCGGCGCGAATCGGGCGAAACCGAGCTGTAATAAAGAAACAGTGGCGATGAAATCACCACAATCATCAAGGTTCGGATATCGCGCTTTTTCCACCAATCATTGAGTGCCGCCACGCCTGTTCCCGCCAGCAGCGCCATAAGCGGAACGTCGGGAATGCGAAAACGGTAAAACATCGTAAAAAAAAGCAATGATCCGGCGTAAAGCACGCTCAAAACGAACACCCCTAAAATCGCTTGATTTTTTCGATAACGCCAAACTCCAATTACAGCAAGCACGAGCAGCAAATTAAACGGCAAAATAAAAATTCGCAAGAACACAACAAGCTCGCGGTGGGCATAAAATGACAATGAAGGGTATCTCTAAAAACCCCACCACGCCAGAAAGTATAAAACTTTTGCAGAAATCGTTAATATTAAGTGCTTTATGATTGATTTTTGTTGTTTTTGTGCTATATTTTATCCAAAGCATATAAAATTGGAGAAAAATATGGCAAACGGACTTTTCGATCTGGAATTTCGGCTGGATGAGTTGACCCAAAACGGCGATCCGTTGGAAAAATTGAACGAATATGTTCCGTGGGAAGAGTTTCGTCCCAAACTG
>JAISIP010000007.1 GCA_031261965.1 Victivallales bacterium
GTCTTCGACCGTGATAATATGGTCGGTTCGCTTTTCGTTGACAATGTCCACCATCGCCGCCAAAGTGGTGGTCTTGCCCGAACCGATCGGACCGGTAACCAAAACCAGCCCGTTGTGGTAATCGAGCAACCGTTTGATATACGTAATATCGCCATCTAAAAATCCGAGTTCCTCCAGCGAACAGATATGATCGGGAATCAAACGATAGCTGGCAGACGATCCGTCTTTTTGCATCATTAAACAGACGCGGAAACGATCTTGCCCGATTTCGAGGGCAAAGTTTATATCCATATCCTCTTCAAAACGTTTTTTTCGCTCGGGTGAGATCAAAACCGTATTCAGCCGCCACGCGTCCGCTTCAGGGATTATCCAGTCGTCGAAACGCTCAATCTGCAACATGCGCCGGACAAACGGCGGCGACCCGGCGGAAATATGCAAATCCGACGCTCCCAAAGCCCGCAAAGACATAAGCAAAGTTATCATCAGCGCCGCCACTTCCGGATCGCTCATTTCCGAAACATTGCGTACACTGGGCAAATCGCTGTAAGACTGTATTTGCGACAAATCGATATTCACGCTCTCAAAACGGGTGGCGGAGTCTTTAACGATCCCGGAACGCTTGCCTTTTTTTGCCTTGGGTTCGTCTTCCGAATTATCTTCCTCAGCGGTACTTGGCTGTTTCGGTGGTGTTGCTCCCGCCCGCTGAGCCGGGGGAAATGCGGCGGCACGCCTGGCAGGCGGAAACGCCGCCCCGCGCCGTCCCGCGCCCGGACGCGCCGCCGGGGCACTTTGCGGCAAATCCGGCGCGATACCGGTTTCCGCCTGAGCAACGGCATATTCGATCAAGGTTTGAATCTGGTTCAACACCGACTGTTGATCTTCCTCCGACAAACCGGCGGCAAGCTCGTTAAGTACAAGTTGCGCATACGCTCCGAGGTTCGGATCGCCCTCTAACGACTGGTAAAAACGTTCGGCATCGGCTTGCGTAATAGCACCGTTGCTGATCAGGGCGAAAATAAACCATTGAATATCCAGCGGCATAAAAACTTGTCTCCCGAAATAAAAAAAGCTTGTGATTCACGTTGTTTTAGGGGTAACTTTTAATATTATAGCGCGAAATCGGGGTTTGTCAACCTAAGCTAATTACAAAACTACTTTTTTGGCAAAATTTCCTGACAGCATCGTAAAGAGAATTCCCGTCGCCGGAGTATGCGGATGGGCAAAATCGGTCGTACCATCGATTGTATCGGGGTCAAACCCGACCAGATCAGCGAATGCCCCCGGCTCAATGAGACCTATCTTGTGGAGTTCAAAAGTTGCGGCGGCAAGCCCGGTCATCTGATGCACCGCGCTTTCGATAGAGGCGTTTTCGTCAAGCCTGATTCGTAAAAAACGCGCCGCATTGCCAAATCCGCGTGGATGACTTCGCCCGATCGAATAATCGGCGGGTCTGGCATTTTCATCGCTGCCTGCCATGCAAAACGGCAAGGCGATAATTCGCCGCATATTTTCGCCGGACATGCCGCGAAAAGCGGCGGAGGTACCCGAAGCGTCAGCGCGAAGCAGATCAACGACAAGTTCCGCCGGGGTGCGATTTTCCCGCGCTGCAAGTTCGGCTATAGTGCGACCGCCATCGGCGCGAAATTTAGCTGCCTGCGTTGAAACAAGCGTCACATTTTCCCAATAATCACCAGCTCTGGACTGGGCAAGCTCTTGCGTTACCCGATAACGCTCCCCAGGCGAATCGAGCAATCGCGCCAATGTCGAATCATCCAAATCCCCCGCTTTGCCCGGTAAAATTACGCTGAGTTGCGTCATCGACTCGGTGTAAGCGTAACGATCGACCGTAATGCGAATTCCTGCCGATCGCGCATCCTCAAGTCGTTCAAGCGCGGCATTAAGCTTACCCCAATTGGCTTTGCCGGCGGTTTTGAAGTGACTGATGTGCAACTTCTTTAATCCGGCGCGTTGGGCACATTCAATTGTTTCGTCAAGCGACTCCAGCAAGTGATCGCCCTCGCTGCGCAAATGTGTGGTGTAAATCTTGTTGTGTTTGGCTACCACGTGCATAAGCTCCGTAATTTCTGCCGGGGTGGCGAATTTGCCGGGAACATAAAGCAACCCGGACGACAGTCCGAGTACTCCGGCAGACAATTCCCGCTCCAGAAGTTGTCTCATCTCCGCAAGTTGCCGAGCCGATAAAAGCTCGTTACCATACCCGGCAACGGCGGCACGCAGCGTGTTGTGTCCGACCAGTGCAGCAACTCGAATCTGTGGCTTACGCTCACAGAGTGCATCGCGCCACCCGGCAAAATCCGTCCAGTTAAGCTCGGCACCGTATTGGCGATAGAGTTCTAAAAGATGTTCTTTGTTGCGCGATGAAATCGGAAATGCCGAGAGTCCGCAATTGCCCATAATTTCACAGGTAATCCCCTGCGAAACTTTGCCGAACGCCTCAGGCTTCGCCCAAATCGACAAGTCGGAGTGACCGTGCACATCGATAAAACCCGGAGCGAGAACTTTTCCGCCGAGCGAAATGGTCTTATCTGCCGCCGAACGGGTAATTTCCGACTCCACGGCGACGACTCGGTCATCATGGATCAGCACCGCACATTTGCGCAACGGCGAATTGCTCCCGTCGGCAAGCCACAAATCCCGAAACAACGTCTTCATTTATCAAGTATCCGATATACCCGAAAGAACTCCGAGACGCTCCACGCCTGCGCCGCACAACCGCCGGGGCGGTGCGGATAATCGCCGTCCGCCACTTCCGGCAACTGCCCGGGAACTCCGTTTTCAAAGTAGTCGGCGCTTGAGAGCAGCAACGACAATGCCCGCTGACGAACCGATTCGCCGCCAAGCAGATAAAGTGCCTCGCAATACGCCGGGAACGGCCAGCACCAAACCGTGCCGTTATGATACGCCACCTTGCGCGAAGTATCTTCCGCTCCGCGATAATAACCCTGATAGGGGTATGCGGGGTTGTTCAACAATTTTCCGTCTCGTTCTACCGGCAGTCTAAACTTTACCGGGCGATCCGCAAGCGTGCGGATTCCACCTGGAACAAGCAACTCCTCGGAGGAGTTGAGAATGGCGCGTTGTTTCGCCGGGTCTTTTACCGCGCCGAGCGTTACGGCAAGCAGCTGATTGGGGCGGTTGTGGTCGTCCGGCTCGGCGTTATGTGCGGCAACGCCCGGTTTCGCGTGCAGACAATCGCTGCAAAACAACACCCCGTTGACCAAGCTGAAGAAAAGTTTTTCGATACTTGCGCTGACTTGTTGGGCAAGTCTGGCATATTCGGGCTTGGTTCGTCCGAGAAATTCCAAAGAGGCATACCAAAGAGCTTGAATCTCAATCGGATAACCCTCCCGCGGTGTGCCGGCGGGAAAATTGGTATCCATCCAGGTAAAATGAGACGGGCTGAAAATCAACCCGGACTCGGCATCCATATGAATTCCGTTAGGCGTTCCATTGCGATAACCCTCCACGATAGAACACAGCACCGCTTTGAGCGAACGCGTGCCACAGCGAGTTTCAAGAATCGCCGACGAGTGGCAATCTGCGTAATCGCGAGTCGCGACAATCAGATAAAGCGGAGCATCGCTGGTATCGCGGTTGCGATCGTCAAGTCCGCGAATCATGTTCGGAATCGTACCGTTACGCTCAAATGCGGCAAACTGTCGGATAATCGCGGCAGCTTCACTTTCAAATGCCCCTTTGACCAATCCGCGCAACGCAATAAGCGTATCGCGACCCCAGTCAAGAAACCACGGATAGCCGGCGATAACAGTGTTTTCATTATCGCGTTTTACCACAAATCGGCGCATGGTCGGCTCAAAAAGCTCCCCGGGGACGCACTCTTCCGTAAACGTCTTTTTATTGCGTGCAGGATATTTGACTTCAACTCCTGCCGTCCCTTTTTTTCTGATTTGGGCGTACAATCCAAACGACTCTCCGCCCAAAAGATTGGTATCGACGTATCCCGGGCTAAAAAGGTCGGTTTTATCCTCCAACCCATAATAGCGTTCAAACGGCAGATCTACCATATAATGCCACTCCGGCTCGTGATGAAACGTGCCGTTGTCAAATTTGACTTCAAGCGTGCAATCCGACGGAGTAAACTCAAAGCCCGAACTGCTTTCGCGCATCGCTTCGGGAAAACGTTTCTCCGGACCGGAATAAGCCTTAGTGAGTTGGTGGTTGATTCTGTCCTCTAAATCCGGGCGCAAAATCAGCCGAATCGGGGTCGCGTCATCAAGCATATTCGTCACCCCGACTTCGCACTCAATCGTCGGACGGCGGAAATTAAAACGTACTGCGTCGCTAAATTCCGCACCCTCGAATTCAACTTCCAACCGAACTCGGCATCCCTGCCCCGCCGGTAACATAAAGACCCATCTCGCCTGATTTTTTGCCGTCGATGTGAATTCCAGAATCGAATCTTTGTTGAGTTCCTGCGAATAACCATTGACTACCAGCCAACCGCGTAAACGGGTAAACATAACCCGGCGATCCACCGGGTAATCGGGATTCACGTTTCCGGCTAAAATCGCCTCGTATTTACTGTAAAGCTCACCCCATGCAGCTCGAAACATGCCAACTCCGCCGAGATTATTCGCCGAAAAAGCCAAAAGTTCCCCGGTTCGGATTTGAGCAGCGTTTGATCTCATTTGAAGCTTGACCCGATCGCCCGGCGGCAATTGCAATAAATGCCCCTGCTTGCGAATCACTCCGTTTTTTTCATTAAAACAGCAGAGGTGTATCGCCAATGCCCGCCCCCGATTGCCCGGATTCTCCGGCAAAACCGCCAAAACAAAGTGTCTGTTGTCATCGGCTTTGAGACTCTGCTCCACTAAAATCGCCTGTTTATCTTCAAAGATCGCCAGTCGGAATTTTTGCAAACTTGCGACCAGTAAAATATCTCCGGGCGGAATCATCACATGTCGTGTGGTGTCGCTTTCGATTCGATAATGAGTTACCGGTGGCAAATCCATTCCGGTGGCAGCGGCGCAAAAAACTTCCGGGTTTTGCAACATTTTTTGCCCGGCTCCGGCTTTTGGTGCTATAAGTCCGGCAAGCTTGATTTGAACTTTCATAGCCATAGCTTCGGCGCGTTGAAGTCGAGAACGTTCCGGCTCTCGCGTGCCGACGTTTTGGGTTATCCGATAATTGTCAAACCCGATGCATAATGCCCCGCCCGGCTTCAGTTCAAAGGTGTCAAATTCGCCGTTGCGTCCAAAATGCACCTCTTTTTCGGTCAACAGTTCCACCCCGGAGTCTGGGACAAGTCCGCGCTTCCAGCTCACCGTTGTCGGGTTCTCGCAATCGAGATTTAAAAGGGCAAAAATCGTGTTGCCGTCGGGAGCGGAACGCAAAACCGCCAGACAGTTGCCCGTGCCTTCCTGCACTAAGGCAACCCGCACATGCGTCTGAAAAGCGGGGTGTTCGGCTAAAAGAGTATTAAGCTTGCGAATCAGCTCAATTAAATTGTTTTTTGCTCCGAAGTTCAATGCCGCGTTGCCGTGTACGTCAATCTTCTCGGTCGCGTAAAACTCCGCTCCGTTGGCAAAGCCGAACGCCCCGTCTTTGGAGAGCATCGCCGCAACCATAAAGCGCAATTGTGCATAAGTTTTGCCTGAAGCGGCAAGCCGGGCGTTGTCGTGAGTTTCGGCAAAATTAATCAATGTTCCGTACCGCGAACTGCATTGATCGACATACGGGAAATAACGGGAAATTTCGTCTCTTGAGTAATTTTGAAACAGCTCGGAGTATCCCCAATTCATCCCCGCGTTGCCGAGCAACTTCTCTTGCACTTTTTGCGGACCGCCCAGCCCTTCAAGCAGAAAAACCGTATCGGGGAACTCCTCGCGAACTTTGGGGATAATATACTCCCACGCTTCAATCGGCAACATGTACCCTGCATCGCAGCGAAAACCGTCCACCCGGTGACGACACCAAAAGAGAAACACCTTTGCCATAAGATGATGAACTTGAGGCTCTTTATAGTTCAGCTTGCAAAGATCCGCCCAAATTACCCCCCACGCGCCGGGACTCTCAAATGTGCCGTCGGCTTGACGCACAAAATAGTCAGGATGTTCCATCTGAAGCTTGGATGCCCAACCGGTGTGATTTACCGGTATATCCATAAAAATACGTCCGCCTCTGGCATGAACTTGATCGACAAGTTCGCCAAACTGCTCCATTGGCGTAGCCTTGAGGTCAAAATCCGCCAACGCCGGGTCAACATTAAAGTAATCCAACGCCGCGAACGGGCTGCCGTAACGCCCCATCCGCCCGTATTGCGTCGGTGCAGGGTGAATCGGCAAAAGCTGCAAAATTCTGCACCCAAGCTCATCGAAGATATGGTCGAGCCGAACGGCAAGATTACGAAAAGTTCCGGAGGGCGGAATCACCGTATACCCGGCTTGATCAAGTGTGTTTAATTTTTCGGGATACGCCTCGGAAATCGATTTTTCACAATTTACCCCAAATTGCCGCACAAACGCCGAATACATGGTATTCCCGCAAACATTGGCGGCAGGTTCGACTTTGAGCCTGAAATTATCGCCCGATGGCCACTCAATGGCGGTGCGGTCGGAGGGAATAAAACAACATTTCGCCTCAAACACCCCGACTTCCACTAAAGGCAGCGTCAAACTGTACGAGCCGTCGGCAATTGCGTTCATCGGAATGTCGTGCCACTCCATACCCAAGGGGGTAACATCTTTTTCGTTATATTCGATCAACTCCCGGCGACGAACGGCGGCACGTCCGATTGTAGTGCGCAAAATCGCGTGTCCGGCTCGCCCTTTTAATTCATCAAGGGTAAAAGTTACCGTGTCTCCGGCATAAAAAATAACCCGTTCCGGGTGAATATTCTGACGCATATGCAACCTCAAGATCTTTTTAACATCAAAGGAATCTCTAAAAACTATGTTGCGCTAAAAATCAGCATATTCGCAATTAGGAGGTGCTATTTTGCAAATATCTGACTAACATAGAGTTAATCAGATACGCGCAAGACCGCGCATACGAATATGAGCTGCAATTTTCAGCAAAATTACCAGTTTTTTAGAGGTATTCCCAAGCTAATATAACCCCGAAAATCGAAAAAAAAAGCAACTTGGCGCTTTTACTCCTTTATTTTATCCACTTAAGGTGTTATCTTAAAGCTATCACATATTATATCAGGGAGTGTTATTACATAATGTCTAAAAAGTTCAATCAGATTATTTTTGCCATTTTCCTGCTTTCAATCGTTATCCCGTGTTTTGCGGCCGGCGCAAATAAAACCGCATCGGAATACGGCAACAAGGAGTTGGCACTCATCACCCGGATAACCTCCCGATTATTGTCAAAAAACCACTATCGGCAACAACCGCTCGATGAAAACCTCTCCCGCCAATTATTCGACGAATATCTCGATGAACTTGACCCTGCCAAACTGTATTTCACCCAGGAAGATGTTGCAAGTTTGGCAGCTGACCGCGATAAACTTTGCGTTCAACTTCAAAACGGGGACAGCTCGTTTGCGTTCAAAGCCTACGATGTTTTTCGCAAACGGATCAATGAATTTTGCCTCTTCGGCGAAAAACGGCTCAAAACACCGTTTGATTTCACCCTCAATGACAGTTTTACCCCGGATCGCCGCAAGTTGCCCCGCGCCAAAGACCTTGCCGAATTGGAGAAACTTTGGGATTTACGGCTCAAAAGCGATGTGCTATCCTACCGTTTGATGAATCGGATTCAAAGCGAAGAACGTGCCCAAAACGCCAAAAATCTGACCAATGACGATAAAAAAAGAGAAGAAACCGCCTCTAAGTGGGAAATTAAAAAACCCGAGGAGCGGGTATTGAGCCGTTTGCGTGACATCAGCAACGAAATCACCCAAAAAGATGTCATCGATATTCTCGGAATTTATTTGAATTCTCTCGCTCAAGTCTACGGACCGCACTCAAATTACTACGCTCCCAAGCTTGAAGAGGATTTTGAAATGGCGATGAATCTCACGCTTTCCGGCATCGGCGCAACCCTCTCACGCGAGGGAGGTTACATCAAAATCGTAGGCTTCACTCCGGGAGGGCCGGCCGCCCTTGACGGGAGACTTAAGGTCGAAGACCGCATTATCGCCGTGGCGCAAGACGGCGAAGAACCTGTTGATGTGATCGATATGCCGCTGTCCAAGGCGGTTCAACTTATTCGCGGACCGGAGAAATCCAAAGTCACTTTAACCATTCTGCCCGGCGAAAAAGGACGCAGTGCGGTGCCGGAAACCATCACGATCGTCCGCGACAAAATTGTATTGGCAGAAAACGAAGCCAAAGGCGCGATCCGCACGGTTAAAGCTTTTGACGGTAAAGAGCGCAAAATCGGAATCATCACTCTGCCGAGCTTCTACATGGATTTTGAGTCGGCGATGAAAGGTGTCCCGGACTTTAAAAGTTGCACCCGCGATGTGAAAAAGATTCTGGCGGATTTCAAAAAAGATAAAGTTGATGCCGTGATAATGGATTTACGACGCAACGGCGGGGGCAGTTTACCCGAAGCAATCACGCTTACCGGGCTGTTTATCCCCAGCGGACCGGTGGTGCAAATTCGCTCCGCCAATCAAAAAATATCGGTAAAATCCGACAATGACGGAGAGCAAATCTATGCAGGGCCGTTGGTTATTCTCAACAGCAAACTCTCAGCCTCCGCCGCAGAGATTTTTTCGGCGGCGATTCGCGATTGTCAACGGGGAATTTTAGTTGGCGACAGTCGGACGTTCGGAAAAGGCACTGTGCTTGACGTAGTGCCGATCGACCGTTATTTGAAATACATCGGTGAAAACTTCAAGGCGGGATCAGCCACTTACGAAACCGCGATGTTCTTTCGCACCGCCGGAGGTTCGGTTCAGCAGTTAGGTATCGCCTCGGACATTCAGCTGCCGTCTTTGACCGAGCATATCGAAGTGGGTGAAATGTTTATGGACAATCATCTGCCGTGGGATTCGATCAGGCCGTTGCCAGATGTCAAGCCTTATATTGCAGATTTCGACACTAAAGTCGCCAAGCTCAAAGAGTTGTCCGAAGCGCGGATAGCAAAGAACACGGAATACGGTGCCTTCCTCAAAAAGCTTGAACTTTACAACAAATACAAAGAACGCAACAGTGTTTCGTTAAATGAAGAGACGCGTTGGAAAGAGTACCGCGAAGAGAAACAACTCCAGGACGAGTCCGACAAACTTTACGAAGATCGACTTGCCGGAGCGACTAAAAAAGAGAATTCAGGACACGACCTCGTTTTGACGGAAACCGCAAATATCGCCGCTGACTTTTCCGAGCTAAAATAGCCCAAATTATCGGCTTCCATGGTATACCTCCTGTCAAGTATACACTTCATTGGGCTTTTTGTCAAATAATATTACGGGGGTGCTTGCCGGCATAACGGGTGAAACCGATCAAGCCCGCAGCAACTCCCAGTGCGATAATCACCATCGCTACCCGGCTGATCTCGCGAAAACCTGTGACATTTAAAATCGTGTTCACAAACATCGCTCCGGCCGGAATCGAAAAACTCTTATGGATGTGTTGAGCATATCCGGCATCAAAAGCGATTTTGTGCATCCATGTTCCGAGCGGAAAACCGACAAACCCGCCGAGCGACACCAAGATTGCTCCCCACAAAACCGGCCAGACCACCGCATCGGCGTGAAACAAATAGGTTATTCCGCCCGAAAGCGTTGTCAATGTAACCATAAGTCGTACAATCCGACTGGTGAAATATTCCGGAATCTTGAAGCCCGAAGTCAGCACCGGACGCATCAAAAGCCCGCCACCTACCCCCAACATTGATGACAACACCCCGGTCACCGCTCCGACACCGAATACGCCAAATTTTTTCGACGTCGAAAAAGCGGGAAACTCGTCGGCGTTGACCAACGTATGTGAGCAAGCCGTCTGAAGCGCGATCACTAAAATAAAGGCGGCCAACATCCACTGCAAAACCCCTGCCCCGCCGAACAATTGAAACAACTCCTCATTGAACATCTTGCCAAAAAGCGACGCGCCGATTGCTCCTACCGCCAGGGGTATAACCAAAACCCTGCCGGGTTGATTTACTTGCCAGCCGATCTCAGGAAACTGTCGCACCACGGTCGGAATCGTGGAGGGTACCATCTGTAAAAGCCCGATACCCACCGCGTCCAAGGGGTCAAAACCGAGAATCAACATAGTCGGTACGACAATCCAACCGCAACCCACACCCCAAAAACCGCCGGACATCATGCCGATTAAGCCGATCAACGGACCGGCAACCCAAAGTGTATTCATATTTATTTACCTGCGATTTCAGCGATGAACTCAGTAAACAGTTTGCCGCTGTGATCAAGCACGGTGGAGTGATCGCAACCTTTTAGATGATAGCAGCTGACTTGCGTGTGACCAATTGCTTTTAGACTCGCGGCAAGAAATGCGTTCTCCTCCGGGCGTGCCGGTATATCCAAACCCGATTCCCCGGTTATCAGAAGAATCGGCGGCAGATCTTTTGAGAGGTGAGCAAGCGGTGCGAAATCGTCGATGACCGGCTCATAAGCCCCGGTGTCATACCCCATATCCGCCTTGAACTGAAAATGGGTGGTCATCTGACCGCTGGAGATCAACAATCCCGATAATTTGCGATGGTCACATCCGTGCTTGGCAAGCAATTTGCCGTCCATACCAACCATCGCCGCGAGCCATGCCCCCGCCGACATACCGCCGAGAAAAATTTTCCCGGGGTCAATTCCCCACTCCTCGGCATTTTTCATAACCCGCGCCACGGCGGCGACGCCGTCGGACAATGCGCACGGCACCGGGAATTTCGGACTAAGCCGGTAACGCGCCTCGATCATCGCAAATTTTCCATTGTAAAAATCAGTTGCAATTTCCCGCGATCCGCCGACAAAACCGCCACCGTGAAACCAGATCAAAGCCGGACACGGTGCTTCGCCTTTGGGAACAGTAATATAGAGCGTTTGGTCGCTGTCATTATCGCCGATGTAATCGAATATTTTTACCGGTTTGTATAATTCAGCGTTCGGCACAAAAAAGTTTGTCCAATCATTTATTACCATATGGTTACCTCATTTTTTAGGTATTTGAGCTAATTGCAAAGTCATTGTGTATACTGTATCCAATTTTTCCAAAAAATCAAGTCTCTTTACAAAATTTATCGTTTTGTTTTTAGAGGTAGCCTCAAATGTTCTCGTGAGCAAGCAACAAAAACTCCTCATAATTTGCAGGAGTGATAATATCGGTTTTTGCGTTCGGATAAGTCGCTTGAAAGGTTTTGGGGATTTGGGATTTTGCATTTGGTTTTGATTTTATTTCCCATGCATGCAAATTTCCGTGTGCCTCTTCGATATAGTCAATTTCGTGACTTTGCGGTGCTCGTGTCCGCCAAAAGAAACAACGCGGTAAAAAAGGCTGATTCAGATTCTTCTTTATACGCTCAAGAATAACATAATTTTCCCACATCCCACCGGAATCGTTACGGGAGTCAAGTGACGTAAAGTTGTTGATGACGGCATTTCTAATGCCAAGATCGTAAAAGTAAATTTTAACTCCTTTTTTGATTTCATTACGCAAATTCCCACTGTACGCCCCCAACGGGAAGACAATATAGCATTGGGTCAAAAGTTCAATATAACGTTCGACGGTTTTGTTGTCAGTTCCGACCAAGCCGGCTAATTCATTGTAACTTACTTCCGAACCGATTTGCATAGCCAAAGCACGAATAAGCTTATCAAAAAGACCGGAACGCCGAAGCCCGTCTAAGGCATAAACATCTTTAAATAAGTAGCTTCCCGCAATTTCACTTAGACGTTGCGCTTCATCGCCTTTATTGGCGACCACATCGGGATAACATCCAAATAACATACGCCTTTCGCGCTCTTGTTTTTCTTGAAAAACTCCATGTTCATCGCATAACTCGCCAAATGAAAACGGCAACAACCGATATTCAAATTTCCGACCGGTCAACGATTCGGCAGTGCGATTCATCAATTCAAAGGCAGAAGAGCCGGAAACGATAATTTGTATATCCGGCAACTCATCGGTAATTAGTTTTAGCGACAATCCTATGTTGTCAATGCGTTGCGCTTCGTCCAAAACCAGAATTTTGCATTTGCCAAGTAACCTTTTCCACCCGGCAGTCGTAATTTGAAAGAGGGTATTTCGAGTTTCGGGGTTGTCACCGTTAAGCCAAATAACCTTCTCGTTATATTCCGCAATAAGATGTTTAAGTAAAGTGGTTTTGCCACATTGACGCGGTCCGTACAAAAACAACGCTTTCCCCGAGAAAAGACGACGCTTCAACTCCGACTCCAATGTTCGATGTATATAATTCATAAACAACCTTTGCATTTAGCATTTTGGGTTTATAAACCTAAAATACTATAGTTTTTTGGGTTTTCAAGTCCAAAAAACTAAAAAATGGGATTTTTAAGAGGTAGCCTCAGGTACTTGGGTCGGTTTCGTTAAAGCGGAAATGGTGAATCAAAAGTTCCGCCGCCCGGTCGCGGTCGCCCGACAACATAACATCGAGCAATTCGATACGTTCCGAACGCGGAAGCTCGGGAATCGTGCAGTTGCGAAGCGTCCTGTAAGGTGCGGTACGCCGGATCAGATTTTCAATTATTTCCTTGAGAAAACGGTTGCCGCAATACTCCGCAATCAGCTTATGCATGGCTTCGTCCACGGCGAGCGACTCCTCCGCATCACCCGCGACAATACGATCGCGCAATTTTTGCAACTCCGCCTTGGGAATATTCGGTAAGTTTTCGCGCAAAATCGGCGGCTCAATTTTGCAACGGCACTCAAACAGCTCGGAAATTTCTTCCCGTGAAGGCGACATAACCCGCAATCCACGCCTGGGTTGCTCCTCAAGAATCCCCTCCACTACCAGACGGCGCAACGCTTCGCGCAACGGAGTTCGACTAATGCCAAACTCTTTTGCGAGCGACTCTTCGGTCAGTCGTGTTCCCGCCGGGTAGCGACCTTCGATAATCCGTTTTATCAACAAACGGTAAGCTTGTTCGCTCAGATTGGTCTTTTTTAACATCAAAATACCTCTTTTTATATCTAAGGGCTACCTCTAAGAATATCTTTTGGCTTATTCTACGGAATCAAGTTCACCAATGTCGATTCGGCAGTTCCAAAACCTCGGAAATCTGATCGCGAAGCAGATGATTGGGGTGCTGTGCCGAAACCCGGTTTTTAGTAAAAGCCACCGCCAGATGACGCTTGCGATCTAAATATCCCTCCGAACCGATCGCGCCGCCATGTCCGATAACCCGGGTTAAATCATTTTCAAATCCATACGTTACAAACCCCAATCCGAAACGCGGCCAGATGTCATTGGGGTCAATCGGGTCGTAACTTGCCCGGCGTGTAATCGAGGCGTTCGACAACGTTTCAGGTAGAAGCAGACGCGTTTGATCAACTTCGTCAGTCAACGCCGCGTAAAATTTTGCCAAAGCACGGGCACTGGCAAGCCCATTGAAAGCCGGAAGACAAGCGCGTCTGACCGCCTGGGAGTTCATCCAAAGTATAAGTTCGTTATCTGCACCGACTTTTGAGCAGTCAATATGAGCGATTCGCGTCTCACCTTCTGCATCAATACCGAAAAAAATCTCCCGCTCCAACTTCAACGGAGCAACTACTTCATCTTGCACAATTTGCGAAAAAGCGCGACCGTCGGCACGCGCCGCCGGTTCGCCAAGCAACCAAGCGTAGGTAATGGGGTGATAACGGCAAAGCGTACCCGGCTCCCATGCCGGAGTCATCGCCGCGATGCGCTTGCACATCAAATCCCAGTCGGTCAATTCGTCTATAGAGTGATATTCCGGCAGATCAAACAAAGCTTCACGATGGGTCAGTATATGCCAAAGAAGGATTCGTTCTTTGCCGTTGCAATCGAATTCTTGCCATATATCACCGATTCGAGTGGAATAACTCAGAACACCTTTTTCCACCAGACGATGAACCGCCGTTGCCGCAACGGGTTTCCCGGCGGAAAAAACGGGGAACAGCGTATCAGGTTTAATTTCAGTCTTGCGATCAGGCGCGGTATGCCCGGCGCAAAGGTCGGCAATCAACTTCCCGTGTTCGTAAATCGCGAGCTGGCAACCGCATTCCAGATCCGTTTCGACCGCCCGATTCAAGAGAGATTGGAGTTTGTGAATCAAAGTTTTCATAAAAGTATCCGCCTAACACTGCAATGCATGATTTTCTACCCAATCTGCAACCACTTTGGGGTCGGATAAACCGTGAGGATGGTGCTTGCCGGGGTGGCGAAAAACCTTGATTGCTCCGCCAAGTGCCTTTACTTTTTTCTCCATAACATCGGTGTTTTCGCCGATCGGCACGACTTCATCTTCGGTTGCGGCGGCGTGAACCAGCGGGATTCCCGCTTTGATTAAAATTTCGACCCGGTCAATCGGACTTGGGTAACTCATCGCCTCGGATTCGCTCTTAAAGTGGTAATCTGCGAGGAGTTTTCGCCAATCTTCCATACTGCCGGGAGCGTGACCTTTGCCGCCCGGCCAGCTTTTGAAGTCACAAACCGGGTTGTCCGCATAAAGGCAACCTACATGGTCGGGATAAGATTCGGCATAGTTGTAAATGTACAATCCGCCTCGGCTGAGTCCGAGCAAAATCGGTTTGGGGTAAAAACAGTGTTCTTGGGTTAAAAAGCGGTAAAATGCATTAAAATGCCGCATCGCATCCGGACAGCCAAAGGTGTTCCCCACCCGAACAAAGGCGAGATAATACCCCCGGCGCAACATTTCCAATTCAAACTCAGGGAACGCCTCAAAAAATTCCGCTTTCCACAACCATCGTTTTAATTCGGTCGGATTTTGGGGTTCGACAATGATACATTCGCATTGGTCATATTGAAACTTATGCGCGGTAAAACCCCGGTATTCAAAACGCTCGTCGTTGCTGAAATCCATTATTCCCTTTTATTCCCGTCTGCTTCGCGTTCAAGTCATTTTGTATACGATACACCTCAAACCTTAAAATACAAGTTTCCGGGATTTGCAATTCATATTTTGCAGTATATAGTAAGGGTTGCTTTGATAGTGACTTCAAACCAAGGAGATCGATTTATGCCGTCTGAAGACAAGTTGTCGTTTGTGGAGAATTCCGATAATCCGGCTGATTTTCGCAAGCAGGAAGGTGACTATGTGATTCTCTTTAAGGGTAATAGCATTACCCGTCACGGGGTGAGCGAAAAAACCATTGCGGAGTTGGGCTGGGATCATCTTGCCGGCATGGCGGCATCGAGCGAAAGCAAAGATTACGCCCATTTGTTTGCCGATAAAATTCAAGCCGAAATGCAGGATAAACGTATCCGGCTGCTTTTCGGTCGCGGCGGTCGCCCGGTGCTTTCGCTTGCCGGGGTGGAGCTTGAAGCCCACGCCGATCCCGATCTGATCATTGTGCAAAACGGCGAACACTCGGCACTGTATCCCGAGGTGGAGAATTTTGCCCGTGACCATGAAAAACTTATAAGCTCGCTAAAAAAATCCTGCCCCAAAGCGCGAATTATTTCGATCGGTATTTGGAATCCGACAGCACGGGGGAATGAACTTTCTGCGTGTGCTTCACCTGAATACGACCAATGCGCCAAGCGCATCGAGGAAGCGCAAAAAGAGGTCGCCGCCAAGTTTCAGATCGATTTTGTTTCAGTTGCAAAATTCGGGCAAGACCCGGCGAATTTCGGTACCGGTAAAGTTGCCGGGGTATGCTGGCACCCCAACGACAACGGGATGAAGTGCTATGCCGACGCGCTATCCGAGGCGTTTTTCTGATTTTCCATCATTTATCAATTGTAAAAGTGCTTGAAAATAGAAAAAGAAGCGGTACATTATTTGCTCAATTTTTTTACAAACCCATGAGTGTAATATATGTTGCAACCGATTCTTTTCTCAGATTTAAAAAGCTACAATTTCTCCACTTTCCGCGCCGATCTTTTC
>JAISIP010000055.1 GCA_031261965.1 Victivallales bacterium
ACCCAACAGACCGTGGTCAAGTTTCCCTGGGTCATCGCCTCCAAGCCGGGCTGGAATATCATGGTTTCGGGGTCGAGCAATCATTGCGCCGAACACGGATTCCTCGCCGGCTCATCGGCGAATTATTATCATAAAGTCCAGCTCGAAAAAGGTGGAGTATTGGAGTTTACCGGGCTTTACGGCATTTGCGATATTCCCGACGTGTCAAAAAAACTCTGGGCTTTTCGCAACAACGTAAAGATCCCTGAAGAAACTCAAAGTTCATCAACGGCAGTCGCCGCTGAAATCATCGTTCCGTATGTCAAAGAAGGGATTCCGATCGGTAAATTTTCCGGCTGGTCGAACATTCCGCTTTTAGCTGAACGTTCCGCAGTGGACTTTTACCGTCCGACGACCTCGAATACCTGGAGCGGTGCAGAGGATCTGAGCTTCAAATTATTCGGAGCGTTTGACCAAAAGAATCTGTATTTGCGAATCCGGGTAACGGACGACCAATTTTTTCAGAAAGCTTCAGAACCGTCCGGCATCTGGGCAGGAGATTGTATTCAAATTGCCTTTGATCCGTTGCGGGCGGGAACCATGAGCGACAATTATATCGAAATTGGGATCAGTCCGACCGATAAACCGATTATTTGGGGATGGCGTCACCCGGATTCTTCCAAAATCGGAGATTTGTCAAAAATTATCGCATTGTCAACTAAACGGGATGCCGACGGCTACGAGTGTGAAGTGGCGATCCCGTGGAGCTTCCTGTCGCCCTTTGAGTTCCAGCGCGGAAAATTCAATTGCAATATCGTCGTCCTGGATTCCGACGACTTTGCAGGACAAAATTGGATGGGCATAACCGACGGCATCGCAGGGGGAAAAGACCCAAGCTTGTTCAAAACGTGGCAACTTGCGATCCCGGGCGACCTTATTATTGCCTCTGAACAGGATTGTGTACCCAAATTGTTCTTTCCGTCGGACATCGTTATTGGAACTTCTGATTTGGAGTTTTCCGCCACAGTCATCGCAAACAAAGATATGTTGCCCGGTGAGTTAAAAATCCAGTTTTCCGGCGGAATTTCTTATACCGAGAAGCTGCAAGAGGGATTCAACTCTTTTTCGCATGTAATTCGGGCGAATACCTTGCCGACCGGTGAGAACACCCCGGTAGTGGAATTGTACAAAAACGGGAAGAAAATTAGTTCCCAAGCGACTAAAATAACGATAGTTGATCGGACTTATGTCGAGTCTTTGGCGGCTAAAATCGAGGAAAAAATTTCCCGCCTGCAACCGAAGATTCGGGTAATTACCAGGACTATGGGCGAACCGTCCTATCTTCAAGCGACCGTGAATATCGCCAAGTTTCTCACCGATTTGGCGAAAAGCGATGTCAGCAAAGACACAATTTTGCGCGCACCTACGATTAACCCAAAAAAGGAACTGGTGAAATCCGACCCCGCCTATTTATTGTACACTTTTTCGCGGGCATTTATCAATCTTTCTTATCTCGACAATTGGATGACGCAATCTTTGCTTGATGCCGACCGGATGCTGGAGGGAAAATTACCCGTCTTGACCGTTCCAAAACCGCCACGCGGGGTTCAACCCCAGATTGTCAATGGCGGATTTTACATTGGCGACCGGGAATATTTCTTCGTCGGACCGAATACGTGGTATATGAAAATCGATCAAATACCCCTAATAGCGTCTATGGGCATGAATTTAGTGAACCTTTTTAGCATTAACGGCAAAATCCTCGTGGATTGGATTGCCGAATGCGAAAAGTCGGGAGTCTATTTTACCCGGAGATATTGCGGCGGCAGCCCCAACGAATTAAATTCGGGCTATTTGGAAAAACAGCAAGAAATCTTGGAGAAAAATAAGGAGATAGATCAACGCGTCAACAACTCACCCGCCGCACTCTATTATATCACCGAGGAAGAAGGGTTTCGCATCGACCGCGACCAGAACAGGATTACCGCCGATTTTACCGCATATCTGAAAAATAAATTCGGGACGCTTCAGGCATTGAATAAAACACTGGGGATTTCATTAAAGGATTACGGCGATATAGGCAATGCGTTGGCACTGAAAGAACCCGCCCTGAAATATGAATTCTACCTTTTTGAGTCGGCTCGGCAGATAGACGCAGTGAAGAAAATTCACGCTTTAAAGAAAAAGTTCTTGTCGCGTCCCCTCAGCTCCCACTTCAGTGCTTTGCTGTTAATGCCCTATGACACTTTGCAGATCGCCGCCGACTGGGAAGGCAATTTCGCAGAGTTTGAAGTTCCCGGGTTCGACGCCGGAATTTTTCCCGACAGCGGTTCGGAGTGGGCTATGTGCTGGAGTTTGGGCGAAACTTTGCCCTGCGATCTTTTGCGGTCGTTCTACCCCGATCGCCCGATCGGCAACAACGAGGGGCATGTCATACCCAACGGCTACCGCAAAGATGTCTCTTATGAGTTGAGCTATGCCCAAAATATGTTGCCGTTTTTGCACGGCAGAAACGCGGTTTCGGTCTGGGTATGGGCGGATGATTACCATTCGCCGTGGGGGAATTTTACCTTCACTCGGGCAAACGCTTTCCACGGCTTGATGGATGTCTATCTTGACGTGAATCGGCTTGCGCCGGAAATTGCGGCTTTCCGCAAGACAAAAGCTCCGGTCGCGCTTCTCTACAACATGGCGTCTTTTG
>JAISIP010000135.1 GCA_031261965.1 Victivallales bacterium
CGGCTGCTTGCGGAGAAACGTCTGCAAAACGAAGATAAAATTGTGATGCTGTCAAAGAATTCCCTGAGTAGGGAAAACAACAATTTAGTCTGCCTTGGGGCGGTTTGCGAATTCATTTAGAGGTACCCTTTAGAGTATCAAACAGCGCATAGACCAGTGCCGTGACCAGTCCAACCGCAAGAATATACGCGTTTCCAAAGAGATACAATAACGCGCTTATGCCCAAAAAGATTCCGCAATGCCGATTTTTTTTGTAGAGGGCGACAACTCCGACGACGATTGCGACAACTCCTGTTGCGGCAAGATAAGTGAACCCGCCCTCGCGCCAGAATAGACGGTACGGGGCGGAAAAATACCAGTGATAACTGCCGTGAACCGAATTGGGCGTGCAGGCGAACAGCCCGGCAAAAATCGGCAGCAGCCAAAGGAAGTCGCGTTTTTTAAGTTTATCCCAAACTCCACACCCCGTAATCGCAATAAAAAACGCCGGGTAGGAACTTAAAATAAAGCGAACCGGATCGTCGGTGCCGTGACTGTAGCCAAAGAAAAATAGGATCACCGGGATTGTCCACAACGCGAGAGTGAGCCGAAGTTTCCGATCGCGGATAAAGAACAGCGCAAGGATTCCGGGAATCCAGAGCAGCGAATTCACCGCCCCGTAAAACGCGCTGTTTAGTTCGACAAAAATCCAGTCGATATACGTATGCGCTCCTTGGGCATAATTGGTGTATGAAAATTTCAACGGATTGCCGAAAAAGTGCCAGTTTGCCACTATTTGGGGCAAAAATCCGAGCAAAAAAGCACCCGCACCAATTAAGGTTAGGTGTACTGTCTTTTTGACTCCGGCAAAATATTCCGGGCGTTGCAGCAAGATTATCGCCGCAATCGCCGGGGCAAACAGAATATTGTTGATTCTAAACATGCACCCTACGCCAAAGAGGAACGCCGCCGCCGTCACCGTCCGCCACGATGCTTTGGCGCAAAGCAAGAGTGCGAAACAGCTTAACATTAACATAGTTGACGGAGTGTCGCTCATGGCGGAAAATCCGCAACCGATGAGCGTGATATAGTGACTGTAGCTGAATTCGGAACTTGGTAATCCTCCAAAAACAGTAAAAAATTTATTGGGGAAATCTGGAACGTGATGCCAGATAAAGGGCAAAATCGCCCAACCGAGCATCGCGATACAGGCTTTTGTCTCGCTATTGAGCAGCTTGCGACCGATCAGATAGCCGAGGTAAAGCGAAAATGGCGCGATGACAAACCCCTCGAACCACGAGAGCGGAATTAACAGGTCAATCAGATTTCCGCTGCCCCATAAAAATTCAAACGGCAGATAAAAAAGCGAAGTCCCGACCGTGAAATGCCATTGCCCGGAAAAATCCCAGTTTAAAATATCAAGCAAATTGGCGTAGTAGCCGTTTTCATCGGCGGGGGATGCGATGATGTTTTGCGCCTGATTGAGCAGTAAAATCAAGCAAAACATTCGCAACAGCACAGGTATGAGTCCTAACTCAAGATAACGCCACTGATCCTCGCTTTCGCGTTTTTTGTAGAGAATCGCCACAAGCGCGGCTAAAGCACCGCCCAAAAGTACGGCAAGCGGAATGCGCCAAAACTCCAGCATATTGCCGCTTTCAATGCGACCGTCGGGGTGGAACATTAAGTTGGTATGGGTGTATCCTGTTCGTCCATCGGGGAGCTGTACTTCACTTAATTGGTAATATCGCGCCAATGGGTGGGACTTGATCAAAAACAGCTGCTCAGTGCCTTTTTTTAGCATGGTCGTGGAGGTGGTCACGGCGATGACTTCCCCGGGCAAATTCGCCTCTTTTAGAATGGGAGTACCCGGTTCAAGCGTAATTGTTCCCGCCACTCCGATTAGTGTAACAAAGAACAAAAAAATAATAAAGGGTATTTCTAAAAACTGGCTTGAGTAAAAAAAACGACGGATTCGCAATTTGGAGGTGCGATTTTGTAAATATCTGGCTAACATGGAGTTAACCAGATATGCGCAAGGTCGCACATACGAATGCGAGATGCGATTTTTAACCAAGTTTCCAATTTTTAGAGGTAGCCTAAAGTTTTTTTTCATTACCGAATCAGTTTGGATATGGTTTTAAATGCCGGGTGTTTCGCGTCGCGCAAGAGCATAAACAAAACCGACTCCAAGGGCAGGACGTTCGCCCCGGCATGGCGCATGGCTTTGAGAGCCGATTGGCAATTGGCTTTATCGCGACTGGTGACGGCATCGGAGACGACAAAAACCTCAAAATCGGCGTTTAACGCATCATAAACGCTCTGAAGAACGCAAACGTGACTTTCTATCCCGATAAAAATCAGATTTTTTTTGGACTTTGCCGCGAGTGCGGTTCTGAACTTCGGCTCGGCGAAAACCGAAAAGGCGGTTTTTTCTACCGTCACGCTACCGGGGGGCAGAAGTTCAGCGATTTCGGGGATAGTTTTGCCCAATCCGTTGGGGTATTGCTCGGAGCATAAAACATCCAATCCCAACGCGGTTGCTCCTTGCAACATGATTTCGGCGCGTTTTTGTACCGATTCGGCATTGTCCATGGCTTTAATCAGCCGCTCTTGCAGGTCAATTACGACCAGTGAAGTGGATTTGATTTCGGGGAAAATCATGATTTAAGCTCCTCTTTGGGTAAATTTCCGGCTATAACTTGAACCGTAAGGGGGGTGGTAAGATAGGGTTTCAGATGGCTAAACAGCTCCTCGGCGCGAATGTTTCTCAACGTTTTTTCGTGAGTTAAACACTCATCAAGCGAATGCCCGTAATGCAGCGACAACAGTGCCGAAAGCAAAGTCGCGCTACAGGATTGGGTACTTTTGGCGGCGGCAAAGGCGGCACCTTCGCGAGCGGCGTTGAACACGTCTTTAGACAGTCCTTTTTGGGCGATGCGCTTTAACTCCGATTCGAGCAAAGCCAAGGCGCGTCGGGAATTTTCAGGAGAAGTGACGGCGTAAAACATCAAATATCCGGGGTGAAATCCTCCGCAAAGTTGCATTCCGGTGGAATAAGCGAGCGAATTTTCCTCGCGAACGAGCTTGAATATCGGGCTGGATAGCCCGTTTTCGGCTTGCAAAAGTATTTCGCACATCGCGAGTTCTTCGCCGTTCAACGCCGGGCCAGGAACGGCGCAAATCACCATAGTTTGCTCCCGTGGCAGTGCAATCGAGTCAAATTGCGGTGATTTTGGGAAAATCGGTTCAGGCGGCAAGGCTATTTCAGCTTTTTGCCACGGTATGGCTTGAGATAATTCGCAAGTCCACGCTTCGGCTTCATCACGGGTGCAGTCGCCGCTCCAACCGAAAATAGCCTGCGTCGGAACGAGTCGTGAGAAGTAAAATTCGGCGAGTTTGTCGCGGGTGATGTTCACAAGTTGACCCGGCGAGCCGTTAATGCCCCAGCTATAGGGATGATCGCCAAAGAGGAGTTGTCGGCAACGATCGATCGCAACGGGGCGGGGGGCAAGTTCGCGACTTTTCAACATCTCCAGCCGGTTCGCTTTTTCGCGTTCAAATTCGCTTTTTCCCAAAGTGGGAGTCGCGATAATCGCCTTCAATAGCTCAACAACTTTGGCGTGAAATCGGCGCGGGAAGGTGCATTCGATGGTAAATGAGTTCAAGCCGGCGTGAATTGCGAAATTTGCCCCGGCATCGTCAAGTCGGGTTAAAAGTTCCGATTCCGTCCAACGTCCTGCCCCGGCATTGAGCAAATCAGCGAGAAGTGCCGAAATTCCAGCGAAATTTTTATCTTCAAAAATAGTTCCTCCCGGCAAGGTCAGTGCGAAATCAATCAATGGCAGACGGTGATCCGGCAAGGTAACTAACCTTGCGCCGTTATCAAGAGTGGATAATTGCAGATCGGGTTTGAACTTCTCGTTGACCTGAGAATTCTTCAGTTTAGTCTGCTTTGAATACTGGCGAACGAGCGAAAAGTGTTCCGCATTCAAATAATTTGCGGCGATTCGGTTAATGTCATTTAGCGAAAGTTTCATCAGCCGTTCGAGGTAACTGTCGCCCAAATCCGGCACGCCATTGGCGATTACACCGCCACCGATATTCGCGGCAATGTCTCTAATACTGCGCAATTCGCGCAAATGTTCGGCGTATTGCTGGGTTTTTTCGCGTTCGACTTCGGCGCGGGTAATTCCCCCGTTGCGGATCGAATCAAGTTCGCGCAACAGAGCCGATTCAAATTTTTGGAGTTTTTGCGGGGTGACTTGGGCGGAGATTGCCAACACGCCGCCCGAAGCATGACTGTGGCTGCAACTGCGCAAATTTACCGCAAGAGCTTTTTCTAACTCTAAAAGCCGAACGAGTCTGGAGCCGTCTCCCATGCCGAGAATGCCTGAGAGAACATCGCACCCAACCGTATCTGGATGGGTGATCTCCGGTATGCGTACTCCGAGGGCGATTCGGGCAAGCGGGTCGGCAAACGAGAATTCGTCGAACCGTTTGGCGCATTGGGTCGCTTCCGGCAAAATCGCCGGTTCTTCGAGATGGCGCCTTTGCCAATCGCTCATTTCTCTATCGACCAGATCGAACGCCTCTTCTGTATTCACATCGCCGACGATAACCCAAAAACAACGTCCCGGCGTGTAACGCAAAGAGTAATAGTCGATCATCATCTCACGCGTCACTTCGGCAATGAGTTCGCGATAGCCGATAATCGGATGCCGGAGCGGATGATTGGCATAAATAGTACAATTCAAGTGATCGATAAGTTGCCGATCGGGATTGTCGCGCCCCATCTCCTCCTCTCGGAGAATCACCTCTTTTTCCTCAGGGAAGCGGGATTCGGGGAAGGACGGAAAGCGAACCATGTGCGATAGAATTTTGATCGCTTCCGGCAAGTGCCGTCCCGACAAATTAGCGTGAATAGCAGTGTGATCGTAACTGGTGTAAGCGTTCATCGCTCCGCCGAGTCGGTCGATCGCGTCGGCGGCGGAAGTTCCTGGGTACTCTTTGCACCCCTGAAAGAGCATGTGTTCCAAAAAATGCGACAACCCGCAACCGAGATATTTGCCCTCGTGAATGCTGCCGGTTCGGATAAAACACTCAACTTCGACCGCGGTGCCGGGTTGGGGCAAGACAAAAACCCTGACCCCATTTGCAAATGTTCGAGAGCTGACAAGTTGGTAAAATTTCATGTTTCCTCAAATGATTTTAATCGTCGGCTTGGTTTCAATCGTTGCGAAATCGGGTTCGTCAAAGAGCGGGAAAGCCACGTTAAAATCTTCCGGCGCATCCTCTTTTGAGGCAGAAAGCAACCCCGAACCGATCAAAAGATAGACGATTTTTCCGACATCGGAGGCGTCGCGAATGCCCCATTGGTCAAGGACTTGACTACCCAGTACGCCAAACTCTTTTTGGGCATAGTCGTGTACCCCGTTTAAAAGTTCCAGTGCCGAAACATGGCGATGTGCGGGAAGGCGTTCAACGGTGAAAGTGACGGCATCGGTGACAAACGAATAAGCCGCTTCGGCAAAGCGAGGCTCGGTTTTCAAAATCGCGTCGATTTTTACTTTGATTTTCGCCGGGTTCATTGAATCGTTTACTCACCTTTGATTTGCGGTTTCTTTTTTCCTGAGATGACCGAGCTGGGATCTGCCGAAAGAGAGTCGGCAAGTTCGGTCAATGCATCGAGCGTCTGATTCAACTTTGTCAAAGTATTCGCCAACTCGTCCTGTCCGATGGTGATCGCGTTCGACGCCGCCCTGAATGCCGAAGTGCTTTCGGGCAGTTTTGCGTTTTGGGTTTCGGTGATCAGATGCTCGGTAAGTTTATTGACCTTTTCGAGATCATCTTCCAGGAGACTCATCAGTCGGTTCATGCGTTCTTCGCCAAATACCCTTGATACGGTACGACTGCCGATTTCAAGATTTTCCGCCGCCTCATTGATGCGATCGATGGTTGATTTTAACGCAGGATCGGCGAGCAACCCGGAGAGTTCGGTCAAGCTCCGTTCAAGTCCGTCGGAGATCTCTTCAAACCGGATTCGCGAGATACGGTCAAGTGAAGTTCCGATCGCCTTGAGAATATCGCGAAACGGCGAAGGCACCGCCGGAATGTACAATTCATCCGGGTCTAATGCTCCGTCCGGCGGCTCGGTCAGCGTCTGCCCCGGAGTGGCAAAGTAATCGAAGTCGATGTAGCGCATACCAGTCACTCCGGTATATTCAAGTCGGCAACGCATTCCCTGCTCAAGTTCGGATTGGAAGAACCGTTTGAAATCACTGCGTTGCTGCCCTTGCTCACTGCCGGAAACGAAGTGTTTAAGCTCTACTGCCATATCGATTTGCACTAATTTATCTGTGACGCGAATCGAGATTTTTGAGACGTTGCCGATCGGTACCCCGCGATATTTTACCGCCGAGCCGACGGTCAAACCCTGCACCGATTCGCTGAAAAACGTTCGCACCGTCTCTTTGTTGGTAAATATATCGCTCATGCCGAGGAAGAAAAGAATCGCCACAAACAGCACAAGTCCGCCAACGACGAAAATTCCGAGTTTGATTTTTTGATTGGAATCGTGGTGTTGTGTCATTTTACGGTACCTCCGTTATGCGCAGTTCCTCCGCAACGTCGCTTTTTAGCCCGTCCCGGTTTAGAAACGCACGAACTTTTTCGTTTGGCGATGTGTCGCGCAGCAAGACGGGCGAACCCTCCGCCATGATCGATTTAGTTTGTTTATCTAACATAATGACTCGATTGGCGATAGCAAAGACGCTGTCGAGTTCATGGGTGACAACCACGATAGTTGCGCCGAACGTATCGCGTAAACGCAACAACAGCCGGTCAAGTTCCGCCGAGGTGATCGGGTCAAGCCCCGCCGACGGTTCGTCAAAAAAGAGCAACTTAGGATCAAGCGCGAGTGCCCGCGCCAGACCGGCGCGTTTTGACATACCGCCGGAAAGTTCCGATGGCATATAGTCGCCGAAACCGTCAAGATCGACCATGTGAAGTTTTTCTTCGACGGTTTTTTCGATCTCTTCTTCAGAAAGGTTGGTGTACTCCTCCAGCGGCAAGGCGATATTTTCCGCCACTGTCATCGAGCTGAACAACGCCCCGCCCTGGTAGGTGACGCCAAATTCGCGCATGATTTTTCGACGACGCTGTTCGTCGGCATTGACAATGCTGTTCCCCTTGATTAAAATATCGCCGTAAAGCGGCGCGTAAAGCCCGATAATGTGTTTGAGCAGCGTACTTTTACCGCAACCCGAACCGCCGAGAATACAAAAGATTTCACCGGATTCGACCTGAAAATTAAGATTCTCAAGGACGACGTTTTTGCCATAACCGATGGTCAAATCTTTGACTTCAATTTCAGGTTTATTCTTTTTCGTCATAAGTCTCTTCCTGTCAATAACCGATAAATGAATAAAGCACCGTGATAATTACGTCGGCCACTACTATAAGAAAAATCGAACTTACCACCGCCTTGGTGGCACCGCGACCGACACCTTGGGAATTGTTCGCCGCATTAAATCCACAGAAGCAACCCGCAAACGTAACGAGTATGGCAAACGGAAAACTCTTGAGTACTCCGAGTACAAATGTGGTAATATTTATCGCCTCAAGCGTCCGAGTCCAGTAAGCTACCGGAGTGATTTTCATAATGGTTATTCCGACCAGCATTCCGCCCAAAATTCCCGCCACATTGCCGAAAATTGTAAGCAACGGCATCGACAAAAGCATAGCCGAAAGTTTGGGAAACACCAAAAACGACTCAGGGCGAATTCCCATGGTTTCGAGTGCGCAGATTTGCTCGTCAAGTTTCATAGTTCCGATTTCGGCGGCAAAAGCCGAACCCGCCCAGCCGGTCATAACCAGTGCCACCATCAAAGGTCCGAGTTCTTTGACCACCACTAAACCCACCGCGTCCGCAACTAACAGTTCCTGCCCGAATTTCGATAATTGAATTTGCCCGTTGATCGCCATAACCATACCCATTAACAAACAGATCAAAAGCACGATCGGCAGAGCTTGAACCCCGCATAAATCGAGATAATAGCGGAAATCGCGCCCACGCATACCGTGCCGCAGCAAATCGGGGACTTCCGCCGCAATCCGACCGATGAACTCAACCGGGCGGGTTCCGTCCTGTAGCAGGGGGCGGAAATGGCGACTGATTGCTCGCAATTGCTGTTCGGTTTTGGGTTTCACTTGTTCAGAACATCCTCTGCTGGGCTTTTTGCGGTTTAATTTTGGGTTCTTCTAAAAACAGCGAATACCAGAGATCGCCAAACCCGGCGTTGGAAAAATGCTTGATTTTGCCGTTGATCAGGTTTTCGTAATTGGCAACGAGCGTCGGGTTGTCGGAACTGCTTTTTGCCGCGACCAACGCGGCCAGTGCCTTTGGTTGCTCCTCGCTGCGGAGCTTAATCCAGGCGTAAACGCAAGCGAGAAACGCGCCGTCTTCGCCTTTGAGCCGACGACTTTTTTTCTGATAAAACTTGTCGATTTTGGGGTCTTCAAGCTTATACATACGCACTAATTTAATCGCCATTGAGCGGACATCCATAAGCAGGCATTTGGGCAAAAGCTTGTCCACTTCGGCGAACTCTTTGAGTTGAAAATGCAATTGCATTTTCATGGTGCTGATCTGTTTGGCGAGCATCCAGTTCCAGCGGTAAAACGGGTTGAATTTCTCCGTCTGGCGCAACGCTTCGCGCAAGGCGTCGTTTTGCATGGATTCGAGTTTTTGCTGCATAAATTTGGGGCTGCCGACCGGGCGTTGCTGAAAGTTTTGCATCTGCCGCGCAATGCGGTCTTGCGCATTTTGCATGGAAATTTGCATACTGTTCTGGAGCAGTTTAAGTTTGCCGCGCAAGATCAGCATAACGGTCAGTTGGGAAATCAAAAATGCTCCGACCCCGCAGATGTTACCCCAGACGATTCCGAGATCACGCCCGGTTATAAATCCGATGCAAATTCCGATCACTATCGAAATAATAATACTGTACACGAGAAATTACTCCTTAATGCTTCTTGCGTTGTTTGGCACGCTGTTTTTTTGCGAGCTTGGCAAGCCGCTTTTTTTTGTCCTGATCTTTGCGCGAAAGCGGCGTACTTGCACCGAAGAATCCGCCCAGTGAACCCGGCGTGCCGGGATTTTCCGGCAACGCTCCGCCCGCCATCAACCGCCCGAGCGGACCGTTTTGCTTCATTAACTTGCGCATACCTTCAATCTGTTTGATCAACGCGCTGACCGTTTCGACCGGGACTCCTGAACCTTTGGCGATACGTTTCTTGCGCGAGAAATCCATCAAATTGGGGTTTTCGCGTTCGTTTTTGGTCATCGAGAGTACCACCGCCTCCATGCGCGTAAAGTGCCGCGGGTCAATTTCGCTCATCGCGCTGGAGAGCTGGCGGCCACCGGGCAGGAATTTCAAAATGCTCTCCATTCCGCCGAGCTTTTTAATTTGGCGCAATTGGGTGAGAAAGTCGTTGTAGTCGAACTTGTTGGCGCGTAATTTTTCCTGTAGCTTTTTCGCCTCGTTTTCGTCGATTTC
>JAISIP010000136.1 GCA_031261965.1 Victivallales bacterium
CCGATGTTTTTGCGGATTTTTCTCAAGACCCAAAAACATAAATGAACCGCGAACTTCCACCGGGAATGGAACTCCCTGAATATAGGTGCGTCCTTCCAACGCGATTTTGTCTATCCGCCTATTTTGGACACTCGAAGTCCGATCGTATTTGTACACCCCTACTTCACACTGGGCGACCGAAATGCCGCAACCGCTGGTCGCTCTGAACGGCTCCCCCGGCAACGGACGGACGCTATCGACTTTTATCCCGTCACGTTCAAGGTAAGCGGCAAAATCCTCAGGACGCAAATAGTTGTTGTTATAAGCTGTTGCACAACCTGTAAACATAACAATCGAAGCGAGAGAAAGTACGGCGAGAATAAATAGATTTTTTCGTTTCATCATTTCGTTTTCCTGTAGTCGCAATAAAGATTTTCGGCACGACCACATATAATTTACCCCCCGTGACAGTGGATTGCAAGCAAAAAGAAGCCAAATGCCAGCTATTTTTTTTGACGCTCGGCGAAATGGGGGGAATCGCCCCATTGACCGTAGGCGATACTCTCGCCGATGCCGGAAATCGCCCGCTCAAGCTTGCCTCTTGCAACTTCGATATTCTCGTTTGTCCCGGGCTTGTTTTCATAAAGCAGATAACCTTGACGATAGGTGAGATCTCCGACATTGGGCATAATGACGTTAGCCCCGGCGAGCAACCCCAATTCCCGTCCGTTCGGAGCAAGTGCCTGAAGCGCGGTGGTGCTGGCGATATTGACGTTACGCAAATACAACCGGGTCACGGCGATCATCTTCAGTCCGATCTTGAGTTGACGCTCCGGGTCGCTGCCGATCTCGGGAAATTCTCGCCCCAGCGGGGTGTCGCGATGCACGATATAAGGACCCATGCCGATCATGTCGATGTCGTGTTGCTTAAAAAACTCGATGTCATGCACGAGGTTTTCCACCGTCTGCATCGGGAGACCCGACATCACCCCGGTCCCCACCTGATAGCCGATTTCGCGCAACGTTTCAAGTGCGGCAACCCGTTCAAAATAACTGTGGTCGGCGGGGTGAAGCTTGGCATAAAGCTCCGGGTCGGAACTCTCGATTCGAAGCAAATAACGGTGCGCCCCGGCATCGAACCAACGTTGATAAGTTTCATACGATTGTTCGCCGAGCGAAAGCGTAATACCCAACACACCGTTGTCGATTTTTTTGATTTCGCGCACCGCGTTTTCGATAAAATCCACCCACTCCGGGTCGGAACGCTCCCCGGCTTGCAACACAAATGAGCCGTAACGGAATTTCGCCGCGAATTGCGCCCCCTCAAGAATTTCCGATAAGCTCATGCCGAACCGTTTCACCTTGGTGTTGCCGCGCCTTATGCCGCAGTAAAAGCAATTTTTTCGGCAGACATTGGAGACTTCCACAAGTCCGCGCAAATTAACCTTGTTGCCGACGTAACGAAGTTTCACCTCATATGCGGCGCGATAGAGCTTTTGAAGTTCATCGGGTTGCTCCAATCGGAGCAAAAAAGCCAAATCGTCACTGCTTAGCACATCCCCGGCGACAGCCGCCGCGAGAAGAGTTTCAAGCGTCATAAAAATTCTCTCTACTTTCTGTCAGATCGCCATTCAATTCGCGCATTGTTTGAAAATGTTGCCCCATAATTTGCCCCAATAGAACTGGCACCGCATTCCCGATTTGAGCTGCAATGGATGTATTGCTACCATAAAAAATATAATCATCAGGAAATGTCTGTATTGCAGCAGCTTCTCGCAATGAAATAGCTCTATTTTGCGTTGGATGGGCATAACGACCATTGGAAATACTTTGGCATTTGCATGTCAAAGTTGGTGCTGGACGATCCCAATACATTCTTCCGTATACATCGCTATGCCCGTCATAATCGCCTGAATGGCATTGCAGAAACAAATGCCTTGGCCAATCTCGTCTTCCGCCGCCATCATGAGGAGTACGTTGTAAACGTTCTAAGTTTATGGGCATCAATCGTGCCGCTGTGTGATTGGGGATAGTTGCGTGTGCTTCCCCCGCGCTTATCGCGGGAAAGCGTGATATTGCATCGCGAACCGTCGTCAATTTTTTTTGGCCAACTTTCGGCTTGTTAGCATGTGTCGCGTTCGGAAATGTTGCACGAATTCCGTGCGTAGCAATTACGAGCAAACGGATACGATTTTGCGGAACTCCATGATATTTGGCATTCGTGGGTTTATGGACAACATTATAATCATTATTTTCAAGTAATCGAATAAAGCGCTTGAATGTGCTGTTTCCCTTCACGCGTGCTATTCCCGGAACATTTTCGATCATAACTTGCCCAGGTAAAAAAAACTCAACGAAGCGTCCAAATTGAGATAGTAATGTTGCATCAGGGGAACGCTCTTCCGATTTATTCGCTTGGCTGAATGGTTGACACGGCGCACAACCCGCAAAAAGCAATTCCTCTTGCGGGATGTTTTGCAATTCCGGAAATTGCGCCAAAAGATTCTCTGGGGTGTATTCCTTCATGTCCGCATAAATAAAACGAGACGGAGCGTTGTTGTTATTATATGTTGCTTGACATAAAACATTATTGTCAATACCGGCGAGTACTTCAATGCCGGAAAGAGCTAAACCTTTACTAAGGCCTCCTGCTCCGCAAAAAAAATCTATTGCTATCATTTCCATGCTCTCATATATTTTGTGATGCCCATTTAGAAAAATCCCTGTCTGGCATGCCTGGTCTTCCGGCAATTGAAACAAAAACCCAACTAAGCTGTTCACGGAATGGGCTGTCGATTGATATTACTCGTTTATAGCTGTCCATGTCATCGACCTCCACCAGTAAGTAATTTTTCAAATCAGCTAAAAGTGCTGGCAATACATCAGCCATCCCCGGCAGTACAAAGTAATGCCCGACAATACCGGAATTCAGCATTGATGTTAACTCTTTAACTTTTTGTTTTTGATGGTGTGCCGCCTTATTATTCTTACAAGTATCTTTATCTTTTGTGCATTCTTTGCACATACAGCAATCTTGTATCTTTTCTGATTTAAAAAAACGCACAAGTAATTTCTTGTCATATGGACAACATCTTGCACATAATATTGATCTGGCATTAATACCCCCATTTCTTTTAACCAAATCACAAGAAGGAGTCAATACCAAGAAGAAAGAATTACCTTTTTCTATCACATCTCCCTGAAGCCAATTGTCTCCTACTACAGGAAAAATGTATTGTTCGTATGGCTGCATCTTGGTTTCAACGTCAAGCCCGTCATCCATCGCTGCCGCAATGCGGCGACGGGTCAAACGAAGCAGAATTTTATCAATAGATTTAGTTTCTGGTAAATTGTCAATCGCAAGCGCAGTATCACGTAATGTGCTATTAAGAATTTCTTCAATATGATTGTTGAGTTCCATTCTGGCTTCTAAATAGGGCTGAAATCTACATGCACTTTCCCATACGCTATTTTCAGACCCAGTTCCTTTTTGGATTTTGGCAATAAAAGGATGGGTTGGTGCGCCACACAGATCGGGATTGGCGGAATAGATAATGATAGGGCAAAAAGACCATTCCCATATTTTGGCATAAATGTCCTTTCCTCCATTTCCTAACGGATCTTCCGTTGTTCCTCCATTCATCATATCCAAAACAACAACATCCGGTTTTTGTTTCGATATTTCCGTGGCATAATCAGCAAATGTTATATTTTGGCAAACAAAATTATTTTTTTTAAAAATATCCATTGCCGGAGCAATTGAATTTTCGTTGTCATCTATGAATAAGGCGTTCATCATGAATCTCCCTTTACTTTTTTGTAATAATGGGCAGATCAAAACAAAATGACGCGCCGCCCAATGCTCCTGGATGTTTAACCGCAAGTTTTCCGTCGCATCCAGCAACAAGTTCTGCTGCAACGGTTAAGCCGGTAACATTAGCATT
>JAISIP010000157.1 GCA_031261965.1 Victivallales bacterium
ACACGTGTTTGCCGGCTTTGAACGCCGCAAGAATCTGCTCCTTGTGATGGACGTTTGGCGAAAAAATCATCACCCACTCCACATTCGGAGTGTTTATAGCTTCTTCGACTGATCCGCACGCTTTTGTGATTTCACTATGATTCCAAACGCCGATAGTCTCACTCATTACCGCCCGATCGGGGTCGTATGCCGCGAGAATTTCCACTCCGTTATCGGAATCTTTCAGCAGATTTGACACCACTCCGCGTCCCCGATTCCCGGTTCCCAATACCGCAACTCCGATTTTTTTCTTTTCAGCCATATTTTACCTCGCCTTAGGGTTTTAGCTTGACAAAAAAGCTTGTCGATATATATATTATACTACAGAAATATAAAACTAAAATGGATAAAAACCGCATGAATAATGACAAAATCATCGATTGTGTCAGCAATGCCGAGCGTCCGGAGATACACCGTTTGTTGCGTGAGTTGCCGGATTTTCAACGCCGATACGGGCTTTGGATTATCAATTCCGGCATCGCCTGGCGGACACCTGAAGGCGGATTTCGCACGTGCCGACCGCGCAAATTCGAGTTTTACTCGATTTCCCACTTAATCGACGGCGCCGGGCATTGCTGGATCGACGGTCGCGGCGAATACGACGTATCGCCGGGACAAATCGTGGTCATCACCCCCGGAACATTGAACCGCTACGGTGGCACGCAGGAAAAACCGTATACCGAGGACTCCATTCGCTTTGCCGGTCCGATTGCGGATATGCTGCACAACTCCGGGATTTTGCGCGACGGGGTTTATGAGTTTGGTCAGGTCCGCAAACTTCTACCGATCGCCGAATTGATTCAAGATCCCTCCAACGATGCTCAAATCAATGCCAATATAGCGTTGCAAAATTTGCTTATCGACCTTTATTTTAAACAGCGCAAAACCACGATTTTTACTCAAATCGAGGAACTGATTGAACTGGTCAAATCGCGTCCAGGGCATTGGTGGACGGTCGAAGAGATGGCGGAATACTGCAACTCCTCGGTCGATCAATTCCGGCGCAATTTCGAGCGGCACACCGGGCTATTGCCAAAAAAATACATCGAGGAATTGAAGCTTAGACAGGCCGCGGAGTTACTCGTCTCAAGTTCCGTTCCGGTTGCGGAAGTCGCCAAACGCTTCGGATACCGCGACCCGTATCACTTCAGCCGCCGCTTCAAACTGTTTGCCGGTGTTTCCCCTGATCGTTATCGGCGTGAATTGCCTTTTGCCGCCCATTAGCTCCGATATGGGGTTGACTCCAAGCAAAGAGTGGGAAAATTTACCTCCTGTTCCGGAATCAGTGTCGCCGGAGTCGGCACGCGAAAGGCTCATGCGCGGCTTTGGCGTTCGCAGCGGCGATGGTGAAAATATCACTTTTGATACGGCGGTTTTAGACCACTGGGAACCTGAGACGGATAAAAATCCCGATGATGTCAATCGTCGTTTAGCACGGCTTGATATGGCGATAGATACCGTGACCAATCCGACCGAGGTATGGCGGCAGGACAGTCAAAAAGCCTATGTCAAGCTCTTTGAACAATCCACGGGCGGTAAACGCGGCTGCGCCGTTTTTGTTACCGCCGACGGCAAGGTAAGATCTTATTTTCCTAATCGACCTTCCTGGTTGGATACCTGCCGCAAAGGCGTCAGTTGCACCGTTTTTAATCAACCTGGTACAAGCGACAATTTTGAGCGGATAAAAGTGATAAATCGCGATTTAATCGCGATTCGCGCTAAACTTTATAATCTGTTAAATACAGCGGAAGATAGAAACCTGTCGTTTCAGGCGATCGCCAAAATTCGAGAGCTGTTACAGCAAGCCGCGGTGATTAAAGTCTTTGTGGCGAAAAGGTGAGACTGAAAAAAAGTACGCATGAGATAGGGCGTTATCTCACACACCTCTCTATGATTGCGCCACGCCCGGCATCATCGAGACATCGGTTCTATTGTAGAATGTTTTTTCAAAAAGTCAAGGAAATTTTTCAAAAAATGTCAAAAAAAACGCAAAATTATCTGATTTTCGACGGTTTGGCGCTAAATTCCGAGTCTTTGGTGGTCGAAAAAGACTCCGAAAATCTGCCGATCGCCTGGCGGTTGCTCAAGACCGGCGACAACGCTCTTACCCAGGACGGCAAGCCCTATGTTTTGACCCTAAGTGACGAAGAGTTGCTATAGAGGTAGCCTAAGTGCTTATCAACTAATAATGGAAATGTTATGACGAAGCACCGGGCAACCAGTCGCGCAGTTGAAAAAAATCGGGGATATTGGAAGAAATATCTACGTTTTTTTTCGACAAGTGAATGGCTAATCTGAGCGAGTCAGAGCGTTTTCGTTTATTAGTTAATAAGCTCTAAAACTTTTGTTCGGTAATAAACCCGGTGGAGCTGCCGTGTGCGACCAGTTTCCCCTCGTCGTTGAACACCTCAATTCGATAAACACATGTCCGGCGACCATGGCTTACCTCGGTTGCTTTGGCACGCAACTCCTTGCCGACTCCGGGTCGAATGTAATTGATATTAGAATTAAGTCCCACAGTTCTGTACCCGTGGGAGTTCGCCGCTCCGGCAAAAGCGAGGTCGGCAAGTGTAAAGATCGCTCCGCCTTGCGCGATATTCAGCCCGTTGAGTGAATTTTCGGTAATCGGCATGACTGCTTCGGCATATCCTTCTTTAATCACATCGAGTTGTATGCCATTGTAGCGACAAAACCGGTCATCGGAGTTGAGCAACACTTTTAATTCTTCTAATTCCATAAAATACTCCCGTTTAGGTTAAGGGTATCTCTAAAAAACTCATACGCGCAAGCAGTGCGCATACGAATACGTGATGCGATTTTTAGCCAAGCTTCCAGTTTTTAGAGGTAGCCTTAATAGTCATACTATACACCATATAAACTCAAAGTGCAAAAAAAGTTTTTATGATTGCCTTTAACTCAAACAGTGTGTATATTATTGAACTAATCATAGGAGAATTACATGACTGACGACCCCGCCAAGACCCCGGCTTTTAGAGAACTATGCAAACTCAGTGCAATAGCGGTGACGCGTTACGCCATGATCGCTGAAGGCGACCGCATTCTCGTGGGCTTATCCGGCGGCAAAGACAGTTTTATGTTGTTACACGCGTTACACGCGCTAAAGCGCAAAGCACCGATTAACTTTGAGTTGATCGCCGCTACGTTCGACCCCGGCTTTCCGGAGTTCAACATCGATGTAATCCAGGAATATTGCCGGGTAAACCATTGGGAACATCGGACACTGAAACTCGACATCGGTGCAATTCTTGAAGAAAAAAAGTATACATCCACTCCTTGCGTCTTGTGTTCGCGCCTGAGACGGGGCAAATTATACGGGCTTGCCGAACAAGAAAAATGTCAAAAACTCGCTCTGGGTCAACATTTTGACGATATAGCCGCTTCGTTTCTGATGAGTCTCTGCCGCGGGCAAGGGTTAAGCACGATGGCACCCAATGTGGCGACCAAGGCAAAAGAGAAGATCCGAGTCATTCGCCCGTTTGCGCTTGCGCCGGAATCATTGATCATTCGTTGCCGCGATGAGTGGAAGTTGCCGCACGCCGGGAAATGCCGCTATGAGGAGCAACTTGCCGACGGCGACCGCGCCTATTTTCGCGGGATTGTCGATCAACTTGCCGAGCGGATTCCCAACTTGCGCGGTCAAATGTTGCGTTCGCTCAGCAACATTCAAAGCGAATATTTGCTTGACCCCGCCTACTTGAAGCTGGAGGATAGCCCCGGATCATTGAACGGCAAACAGTACGCCGATAAGCAGTAAAATAAATTCGATCACCGCTCCTGATACGGTGATAAAATCCGGAGTGACTCCGTTAAAATTCCGTTTAAAATATTCCGCAAACCCGTTGCTGCAAAGATAAACCGTCGCCGCTGCCACAATCACCCCGAACGGAAAAATCATCAGCAACACAGCGTAAATCACTCCCGACACCCACCAGATACCCTGCATTTTATCCCGCGAAATCGGCAATATTGCGGAGTCGGTGTTGCGTTCCTGCACTGTTGCCAAGACCCCCTGCACGGTAAATGCCCCGACCAGAATCGCGATAATCCAGAGTTTTGCCCCGTAAAGCGACAACGTGAACAACAAAGCCACTTTGGCGATTTCAAACAGCGAGACAAAAACCGCTGAAAGCGGATTGGTGATTTTATTCCAGTCACCGGTCAACATCGGCAACGCCTCCGCCAGTGGAAGCCGCCGCAAACGCAAAAGAAAGCCGCTGCATAAAAGCCCCAATCCCCTGCCCGAGTCTTTCAAGTCAAGAAATGCAACTGCAAGAATCGCAAAAATCACGCTGCCAGCCACCGGCTTAAACACGACAGTGCAAAAAAATGCCGCAAACGCCAAAAGAATTCCGAGAATCAACCCGACTAACGGAAATCCGATCAAAGTCGAAATCGTATCGCTTTTGGCTTTAAATTTATGAGTGACGGCTTCCGGCAACGGGAAATCGATCAACATCTCCCAGGCATTCAACGCTCCCTGAATATTTTTTTTCAATTTAACCATTATTTTTTATCCTCTCGTATTCGCTCAACATAAACTCATATATTCTTTTTGCCATATCTTTGCGATCTTCGCCCGGAATGGGTTGCACTACTGGCAAAATATAGACATCCGCCCGAATATGGTCAACTCCAAGCACTCTCCAGATATGCGGCAACAACCGCGCATTGCCAAACCATCCCAACGGATATGCCGTCGGGTCATCGCTGCTGAAAAACGTCAACAGCGGCTGAACCGCGCATTTCGCCGCCACCGCCGCCTCGAACGGGGTCGATTTGAACGGCAACAACCCATGCTCCCCGTCCGTACTTGTCCCCTCCGGGTAAACCAGAAGATTTATCCCGTGTTCAAGCGTTTCAATCATCTCATCGGCGGTTTTTTTCGACTTTTGACGCGAAGCGCGATCAATCCAAATCGGATTCCCCACGTCGATAAACTTCCCCAACAGCGGCCACTTTTTCATCCCGCTTTGAGGCGCAAACCGAATCGGGAAAGTCACCGCATGAGCCAAAATATCAAGATAACCCTGATGATTGCTGACCAAAAGTCCGCCGGGAAATTTATCGCTTTTGCCGTGAATTACCACCTCAAAATTCAATATTTTTGCCGCTCCGCACGCCCATGTTTGCGCATGTCGCGCCGCACACACAATCGCCTCCGGGTTTTCGCGGTTCCTGCAGTCACGCTTGACGCGTATATACGTAAATATAAACCACCAAACTTCACGCCGCAAACGGCTGTATTTACGAAAAAATCGCTTGAACATATCCCCCATTAAAACGGAAAATCCTCTGTTTCGGTTTGCGACGGCGATGCATTGCCCAGCACTTTGCCCGGCTCATCTGCCCGGCTTTGCTCGGATACGCCGTAAATCTTAATCGCCTTGCCCGAG